>CAJOGS010000093.1:0-14461 GCA_905234045.1 uncultured Selenomonadaceae bacterium
AAAGCAATAGCGGTTGTTCCTTCAAGGTGTGAATCAAGTCCTTCAATACCCAATTCTTTGGCGGCAAGTCTCAACATTGTATTTTTAACAACTTTGTAACTTACACCAGCTTCGCGCAATTCGCGGCGCATTTGAGTATCTGTAGCAACTGTCAAACCTTTATAACTTGTAACAACAACGCTTTTTGCATCTGTCAACCAATTTTTAATTTCGGCAACTACAGCCTGTTTCTTAGGTGTTACACCCACTTCATATTCACCTCCCATTTCAATCCACGTTCACTGGAAAGTAAACGAACATTCCGGGATTAAAAAAATCCCCGACCTAAAGACAATCGGAGATGCTTTTCTAATGGTAAACTCCGACCTCGACAGGCATTTTAATTGGCAAGCCAAACCTGTTGTCTATGGTCATTTATTTAGATTTTAAACTTTAAATCAGGGTAAAACTACGGGAACGCCGGGACCCATTGTAGCACTGAGTGTAACAGATCTTACATATTGTCCCTTAGCCGCCGCCGGTTTAGCCTTAATCAACGTATCAATCAAAGTTTGATAGTTTTCGGCAAGTTTGTTGCCTTCAAAAGACGCTTTGCCGATTGGGCAATGAACATTACCGGCTTTATCTGTACGATATTCGACTTTACCGGCTTTTTGTTCGCCGATAGCCTTTGCAACGTCAGGAGTAACAGTGCCGAGTTTCGGGTTAGGCATTAAGCCGCGCGGTCCCAAAAGTTTACCGAGACGACCGACAAGACCCATCATGTCAGGTGTTGCAACTGCAACGTCAAATTCAAACCAGCCGCCTTTGATTTTTTCAACCAATTCTTCTGCACCGACGTAATCTGCGCCTGCCGCTTCAGCTTCCTTGACTTTGTCGCCTTTTGTGAAAACCAAAACGCGCTTAGATTTACCTGTGCCGTTTGGAAGAACGACTGCGCCGCGAACTTGTTGATCATTGTATTTGGGATCTACGCCAAGTCTGACGTGCATTTCAATAGTTTCGTCAAATTTTGCCGTAGCGGTTTTCTTTACCAAATCTACAGCCTCTTCAACCGTGTAGAATTTTCCTTCTTCAAGAAGTTCAACTGATGCACGGTACTTTTTGCCTTTTTTTGCCATTAAAAAAACTCCTCCAATCGTGGTACTTGCGATAAAATCTCCCACGCTGAAAACCTTGCATTAAGCAACGATTTCAATTCCCATACTGCGAGCAGTACCTTCAATCATACTTGTTGCCGCCTCGATTGAACCTGCATTCAAATCTTTCATTTTCAATTCGGCGATTTCACGAGCCTTAGCGCGCGGAAGTTTTGCAACTTTGTTTTTGTTAGGTACGCCTGATGCTTTTTCAATACCCGCTGCTTTTTTAAGTAAAACTGCTGCAGGTGGAGTTTTCGTAATGAAGGAGAAAGATCTGTCTTCATAAACCGAAATTACAACAGGGATAATTAAGCCCGCTTGTTGCGCTGTACGATCGTTAAACTCTTTGACGAACGCCATAATATTAACGCCCGCTTGACCGAGTGCAGGACCTACAGGCGGCGCAGGTGTTGCTTTACCCGCCGGAACTTGCAATTTTACAACTTTCGTAATTTTCTTTGCCACAATTACACCCCCTCTCGGTGCTTTTGTAGTTTGGTAGTTATGTAGTCTTGTAGTTGTGTAGTAATTTACTATCCCACTATCAAACTATCACACTACATTTTTTCAACTTCGCTGACATCTAATTCGACAGGCGCATTTTCAACCAAAACTTTTACGCGCTGTCTTGACAAGTCAATTTCTTTGACAGTTGCCACGCGATTTTCAAATAATCCCGAAATAATTCTTACGCGGTCGCCTATTTCAAAGCCTACCGGAGTATCTTCAGGACGCGCCTCTGACAGTTCAACCAAAATTCTTTCAGCCTCTTCATACGTCAAAGGTATCGGCTCTTTTTCTGAGCCTACAAATCCGGTAACGCCATTTGTATTTCTGACTACGAACCACGAATAATTATTGACAATCATATCAACCATAACATAGCCCGGTATCAGTTTCTTTTTGACTACACGGCGTTTGCCGTCTTTAAATTCGGATTCTTCGCGCATTGGAACCACGACATCAAAAATAACGTCGCCCAAATCCTGCGCTACAACTTTTTTGTCGAGATTGGCTTTAACCTTATTTTCGTAGCCGGAGAAAGTATGAATAACATACCATGCACGCTTAGAAATATCTTTCTGATCTGAATCACTTGGCTTGTGTTCCATTGAAGGGACTCCTTTCAGCCGAGAATGACGCGAAACAGTTTTGCAAATGCCGTGTCACACACCCAAATTAACGCGCAGACTATCACTACAGCTATTCCGACGACGCCGGTATAAGACGCCAATTCTTTTTTTGTTGGCCAAGATACCTTGTTTAATTCGGTGCGAACTTCTCGAAGAAATTGCATTGCGCCTTTTTTTTCGCCGCTTTGTTCAGACAAAACTTACACCTCCGACTGCGAATTATTTCGTTTCCTTGTGAAGTGTGTGCTTTTTGCAGAACTTGCAATATTTTTTAATTTCAATTCTGTCGGGAGTATTTTTTTTGTTTTTGTTTGTCCTGTAATTACGGTTTTTGCATTCGCCACAGGAAAGAGTAATGTTCGTTCGCACTTTTAATCCTCCTTAAAAATAAAACCCCTTATTACGGGGAATTGATTTTCAAAAGTTGGTGGCGGCAAAAAGACTTGAACTTTTGACCCACCGGGTATGAACCGATTGCTCTAGCCAACTGAGCTATGCCGCCATATGGAGCTGATGACCAGGATTGAACTGGTGACCTTATCCTTACCAAGGATACGCTCTACCGACTGAGCTACATCAGCATTGGGTGCGGAGGTCAGACTCGAACTGACAAGTCTCCGGGTTATGAGCCCGGTATGCTAGCCGATTGCACCACCCCGCGATATTCAGGGATAACCTACTGAATTAATTCAGCTTGCAAATATTAGCATTAAATTTAAAATCTGTCAAGAAAAATTTTTTTGCCGAGATTTTTTTATTTTAATTTTCTATTGAAATGTACTTTTATTTTCTCCAAGTAGTGGGGTAGTAGTTAGTGGTTAGGGCGTGTTGAAAAAGTTTGTTTTAAAATTTTTTTCTTGAATTATTTTTATTGAAAGTACTTTTTCTTTGTCTTGTAAAAATTACTAGTCGACTCTGCAAGTACAGCAAATGCTCCTACTCGTCGCCTTTGAAAGAAAGACGCGCTGTCTATACAAAAACAGAGACAGCTGGGGCGCGGGTAGTCTTAGTAAAAGAAATTTGCTAAAGGTTGAGTAATTTTAACTTTCAAATTTTTTAGTTCGATTATTCAACACGCCCTACAAACGTTACAAAAAATTTTTTGAGTTTACCAACGGCACATAAATAAAAAAATTATTCGTGCCATTCAAATTGCATATTGCCGATATGAACTGTGACGCCCTCTTTGATACCGCGCTTTTTCAGTTCGGCGTCAAGGTTTTTCATTTTCCAGATAAATTGGAAACGGCGCAGACCTTCGGAATTATCAAAATTCGTCATTGCGACAATTTTTTCAAGATTTTTATTGCGGACGATAAACTCCGCCGCGTCATTGCGTTCAATAATAACTTCGTCGTCGTCTTTTTCGACGTTGAAAATTTTCACGTCGTCATTTTCAATGACGGGAACAAATTCGGCGGCGTGTTCGTCAAGCCAATTTCCGACGTATTTTATAAGCGCGTCAACGCCTTCATGCGTTACTGCCGAAATGGCAAAAAATTTAATGCCCGTGTCCTGTGCAAGTTTTTCCAATTCGGCTAAATGTTCTTGCGCCTGTGGAAGATCAATTTTATTTGCAACAAGAATTTGAGTACGCGCCGCAATTTTTTCGCTGTAGCGTTTCAATTCGTGATTAATTTTGTGAAAATCTTCAACAGGATTTCTGCCTTCAATCGCCGCCGCGTCTACCACGTGCAAAATTAATTTTGTGCGTTCAACGTGTCTCAAAAAATCGTGTCCCAATCCTACGCCGTCCGCCGCGCCTTCAATTAATCCCGGTATATCCGCCAAATTTTTCTCGTAATAAAGGCGAACGACGCCCAAAACAGGTACAAGCGTTGTAAAGTGATAATCCGCAATTTCGGGACGCGCCTCACTGACTGACGCAATTAAACTGGATTTGCCGACGCTTGGATAACCTACTAAACCAACGTCCGCCAAAAGTTTCAATTCTAAAATCAATTCTCGACTTTCGCCGGGTTCGCCAAATTCTGCAAATGTAGGAGACCTGCGCGAAGATGATTTAAATTTGGCGTTACCGCGTCCGCCGCGTCCGCCTTTTGCAACCGTCGCACGCTGTCCAATTTCAACTAAATCAGCCAAAATTTCGCCGGTTACAGCATCTTTGGCAACCGTACCGACAGGCACTTTTATAATACAATCTGCCGCGCCGCGCCCGTATTGTTTTTTAATATCGCCGTTGCCGCCGTTGTCAGCAACATATTTGCGATTGTAACGAAAATTTAAAAGCGTGTTAATATTGGCGTCAACCTCTAAAATGACATCGCCGCCCTTGCCGCCGTCGCCGCCGTCGGGTCCGCCTTTCGGTACAAATTTTTCATGGCGAAATGATGATTTACCGTTGCCGCCGTCGCCCGCTTTTACAGATATTTTGCTTTTATCTATGAATTGCATAAAAACCTCCGAAATTTTTTAGTAATTCATTCTAGCAAATCGAAAAAATTTTGGCAACAAAAAAGGATCGGATAAAATTCCGACCCTTGAAAATTATTTTAATGCGTAGATACCAAAAAGCGGAATCGGATCATATGGAACATTTTCGCTTTTATGAACGAACGGCGCAATATCTGAATCAAATTGCACTTTCAAGCCCAATT
This sequence comes from uncultured Selenomonadaceae bacterium, assembly GCA_905234045.1. Classification (GTDB taxonomy): domain Bacteria; phylum Bacillota; class Negativicutes; order Selenomonadales; family Selenomonadaceae; genus Quinella. The sequence continues at coordinate 4,894 of CAJOGS010000093.1, forward strand.
TTTCCAAAAGTTCAATATCCCATTGCGGGCGCGTGTGCGTACTGATTCGCAAACTGTTTTTAATTTCGTTGCACTCAACCAACATTTCATCTTCAACTTCGCCTTTGGCGCAAGTATTTTCATTCGTGAAATTTTTATCGCCGTAATTTGAATCAAAATTCATCAGCACGCCGCCAATTTTCAAAACTCTGTACCATTCTTTGTAGGCTTGCATTGCGTCGGGAAGTGTCCAAGTCAAATTTCTTGAAATTACAACGTCGAAACTTTCATCAGAAAATTTTAATTCCTGCGCGTTCATTTTTATAAAATCTGCGCGACAGTTCAAATTTGCAATATTTTTCCGCGCCTCGTTCAACATATTTTCAGACATATCAATAGCCGTTACGTCGTGACCAAGTTTTGAAAATAAAACTGCAAAGACGCCCGCGCCCGTTCCAACGTCCAAAACTTTCAAATTTTCACCGGCGGGCAAATGCTTTTTTATAATTTCATTCCACGCCAAAAAATCCGCGCCCGCAATTTCAAGCATACGGACGCGGCTAAAATCTTCACTGCGAATATTCCAATATTTTTCGATTCTTTCGCTGATGTTCAACAAAAAATTCTCCTCTCAATAACCAAAGGTTAAAAGTTTCCATTTGCCGCCTTCGGTACGCGCCAACCACCATTGCCAATCTTTGTATTCGCTGTCAAGATTGAACGTCGTTTTTGTCGCATTCGACGAAACGTAAAAATCACTGACAAACATAATGCACTGCGTAAAATTCGGCTTGTAATTTTGACCTGGCGCAATATCATTCAGCCACTTCAAATTTTCGGCGTTGTTTTGTTCGTCGCCGCCGTAACGAATATTTTTCAGTTCGCAACCTTTCCACTTGCCGAATTGCTTTTTGATGATTTTAATTGCCGCGTCCATTTCAGCTTGAGAATAAATTTCTGACGCGCCATAATTAATTTCAGTCGCCTCAACTCTGCAAAACGTCAATGCAAAAACTAAAACCATTGCACTTAAAAAAATTTTTTTCATTTGAATCAACCTTCCTTTATATTATAATTATTCTCAATACAAAAAATAAGCCCCTGCAGGGGTTGAAAATTTTTATTCGATTTGTTCGTACAATTTTAATTTATAATCGGGTTTATTTTTTTTGAGTCGCTTTTTAATTGTCGGTAAATATTCTACCGCTTCTTTTTCGCCGGCTAAAGCTCCCTTTCTGCACCAGCGCAATGCCTTTGCATATTCGCCGTAAAATTCATACAAGTCGCAAAGCATTTTCATGGCGTAAGTATCGCCCATTGAGACTGCTTTTTGCAACCAATATTTAGAAGGTTCAAAACAATTTGGAGCGAAAAGCAAAATCATTCCAAGATTAACCATGCAATCAACATTTCCTACAATCGCGCCATTTTGATAAGCGGAGTGAGCGTCTTCAAATTCATTCAATTCAAAATACAAGTCGCCCAATTCTTTATAGGCTTGCGTGTCGCCCATTTTAATTGCCTTTTTGTAAAGTGAAATTGCGCGGTTAATGTGAGTTTTTATCACGTCTTCTTGAAAATAATACTCTGCAACTTTGCGAATTGAATAAGTATCCTGCAAACTTTCGGCTTTTTTCAACCATTCACGCGCCTTTGTTTTATTTTGCAAATCGCGGCGGTAAGTGTTGGAAAGATTCAGCATTGAAATAACGTCGCCCAAATTTGCGGCTTTTTCGTACCATGAAATTGCCGCTTGATGTTTTTCCATTGTGCCATAAATGTAGCCGATATTGTTCAGCGCGGCGGAATTGCCGAGTTGTCCCGCCTTTTTGAACCATTCAATAGCCTTGTCAATATTTTTTTCAACGCCGAAAATTCCTTCAAAATAAATTCGTCCGCAGTCAATCATTGCGTCAACGTTGCCATTTTTCGCCGCTTTTAAATAATATTGTAACGCCGTCGCCCTGTCGCCGAGTTTAAAAGCTCTTTCAGCCAATTTTATATTTCGTTTATCTTTTGGTGTGGTTTCCGGCATTTTAGCACCTCATTTATTTTCAAACTTGAAAACTCTGCCGCCGATTTTTTCTAAAATTTTTAAATCGTGCGTAATGAACAGAATTGCAATTTGTTTTTCGGTACGAAGTTTATTTAACAGGCTGATAATTTGAGATTGTGTCGTTACGTCGAGTGCGGAAGTTGCCTCATCGCAAATTAAAAGTTTCGGTGAAAGTGAAATTGCTCTTGCAATGGCGGCGCGTTGACATTGCCCGCCTGAAACTTCGTGAGGATATTTTTCTACAAAGTCAGGCGTTAATCCTACTTCGATTAATAAATTTTTTGTGCGTTCGTCAATATTTTTGAAATTAAAATTTCGCATTGGCTCGGAGATACTCCAACCTAAATTTTTGCGCGGATCAAATGAATCTTCCGGCATTTGAAAAATCATCTGCATTTTTGCGTAGATTGATTTTAAATTTTTTTCATTTGTAATATTTTGCCCATCCAAAAAAATTTCGCCGCTGTCGGCAGGAATGAAACGCGCAATAATTTTTACAAGCGTAGATTTTCCGCAACCGCTGCGCCCGACGATTCCCAAACATTCGCCCGCGTCTACGCTAAAATTTATGTCGTTAAAAATTATTTTATCGCCAAAACTTTTTTTCAAATGTTTGACTTCCAAAATTGCCATAAAAACTCCTTAATTAGTTGGTAGTTGGTAGGGGATGTTGAATAAATCTGTTTTTAATGAAAATTTTTTATATTTAACGTACTTTTTCTTTGCTCGTCCTGCGCGGTTGCGAAGCAAGCGTGCTCTTTAGCTGAAAAAGTACCAAAAAGAAAAGACGTTTTGCGGTGCTGTTTTTTCGTCCTCGAAAAAAACGCACCGCCTGAGGCGCACGTCCTGTGCGCCATCCTAGTTCTTCGCTCTCATCAAACAAAAATTATTTCGTGAATCAGCAATTTCAATCAATTTTTCAACACGACCTAATGAAAAATTTTTAACGCTTAATTTATTTATATTAAATTTACTTTTTCTTTTCCAAAGCCGTTTAGTAGTTAGGTAGTTTGATAGTTTTGTAGTAATTTGCTACCCGACTACCCAACTATCTACTAACCACTACACCCCCGCACTTTGCGAATTTTTTTACTAAAACCTAAAACCTAACAGACGTTAAGCAATTCTTTTGTATACTCTTCCTGCGGAAAATTAAAAATTTCTGCCGCCGTGCCGTATTCTATCATTTTGCCGCTTTTCAGAATTAAAATTTTGTCGGCGATATATTTCGCAACTTCCAAATTGTGCGTCACCATTACTATTGAAACGCCGTACCGCGCGCGCAATTTTAAAAATTCATCAATAACGTTTGATTGCGTTTCAGGGTCAAGCGCACTCGTCGGCTCGTCCGCCAATAATATTTGCGGCTCTAAAATCATTGCCGCCAATATTCCGGCGCGTTGTCCCATTCCGCCTGACAGTTGAAACGGATATTTTTCCAGTGCAGTTTCTTCAAGATTTATATTTTGCATTATGATTTTTGCGCGTTGCAAAAATTCTTCCCGACTCCAATTTTTATGCGCCTTCACACTTTCAAAAATTTGTTCGCCGATTTTACGAATTGGACAAAATGACGCCGTTGCATTTTGAAAAATATAGCCGATTGATTCGCCCGCCAATTTTCGCCGAATACTTTCAGGCGCATTTGTAATTTCAATATCACGGAAAAAAATTTGTCCGTCCATAATTGCGCCGTTACTTCCCAAAATTCCGCCAATCGCCTTTAAAATTGTACTCTTGCCGCTGCCGCTTTCGCCGACTATAACCAAAATTTCGCCATGCTTGACGCCAAAACTTACGCCGCTGACAATTTCTCTTCCGCCGTAGGCAATAGAAATTTCATCTACCGCCAAAATTTTTTCAAACATCAGAAAATTACCACCACGCCCAATATTAACAGCATGAACCAATACGCAAAAAAACAAAATGAAATTGCCGCCGGTATGAAAATTATTTTTCTGCGATTTTGCCGCCAAAATATCAGCGTTGCAAAAAGTGTCGGTAAAAAACTCCACGCAAGCCAGATTGACGCCAATTCCCAAATTTCTAAAATCCATTCGGCTTCGGGAAATAAAATATAATTCGACTGCGATAAAAATATTGCAAAGAAAATTGTTACCGCAGTTGCACAAAAATAATATCCTGCCGCAATTAATTTTTTCATTTCTTTTCAAGCGCGGAAGTTATTTCATAATAATCTGACGGGTGCGCCGTGAATCCTTCAATATTCGGTTTCATTACAAACGACATTTTCAAATGTGATGCATAGAATAAAGCGCAATCGTCCAAAATTTTTTGAGACATTTTAACGGCAACTGCTGAACGTTCCGCCGCACCGTAGGTGTTATGAAGTTCGTTTTCAAGATGAACAATTTCATCGCTGTTGTAGTGTCCGGCGTTGTCAACCGCGTCCGGCAATATGTGACTTGTGAAATAATATTCGGGATCGCCAGTCGGCGCAGTTACAATAGCCTTGCTGAAAATATCGTATTCGCCATTTTTCAAGAAAGTTTTGTAATTGTCGGTAGCGTTTACTTTCAAGTCAATTCCGATTTTTTTTAAACTGGCCTGCGCGGATTCTGCCAAAAGCGGCAATTCTTGACGCGAAGTATAAGTTAAATAGCGCAGTTCCAAATTTTTACCGTCCTTGTCAACAAAGCCGTCGCCGTCGGTGTCAATCCAGCCCGCCTCTGTCAAAAGTTTTTTCGCACCTTCCAAATCATATGAAACAGTTGTAACAGCATTGCCGCCAAAAGTTAAATTCGCAGGAAATGCACCGATTGCGGGCGTGCCGTTGCCGCTAAGTAAAACTTTTGTGAAATTTTCTTTGTCAATCGCCATTGAAATTGCCTTGCGAACATACGCATCTTGCAAGGCGGGCGTATTGAAATTGAAAGCCGCCTGATAAACTCTGGAGGTATCAACTTGGCTGATTTTATATTTGTCGTTTTGGAAAAGTTGCAAACTGGAATATGGCAGACCTTGAACCGCGTCAAGTTCGCCGTTTTGCATTGCCATTGTCAAAGTATCGCCGTCAGTTATACTTTTGACGAAAATTTTTTCAAGTTTCGGCTTGACTTCGCCCCAATAATTTTCATTTTTCGCCAGTTCAATTTCAGTGTCAGAAACTTTGACGGCTTTATAAGCCCCCGTGCCGATAACAATTCCGTCTTCAAAGCCGGCATCAACGTCGATAATGCAGCCGTAAGGATCAGAAAGATAATTCAACAGCGCGGGAACTTTTTCGGTTGATTTAATCGTTATATATTGTCCTTCCGCCGCGATTGATTCAATTTTCAAATCGTGCGGGGCGCGGTCGTGATTTTTTATCAAATGTTCAAGGCATTTTTTAACCGCCGCGCCGTCAACTTTTTTGCCGTTGCTGAAAACTACGTTGTCTTTAATTTTAATTTGAATTGTGAACTCGTTCATTTGTTCAAAACTCTCGGCAACCCAAGGAGTAAGCTCCATTTTTTCATTAAATTTGAAAAGCGTTTCGCCGATACCGTAGCGCAGACAACTCCAGCCGCTGTAACTTTCATGCGGATTAGTGCCGACATTTTCCATTGCCACGCCGTAAGCCATAGTTCCATATGTAAAAGTAGTTTTGTCTTCGGCGGCTTGTTTATTTCCGCCGCAACCTGTAAATAAAATTCCCGCCGATAGCATTGCCGCTAAAATTTTTTTTCTCATCTTTGAAACTCCTTTGAATTTTAAATTTTTTATATTGAAAGAATTTTTTCTTTATAGAGATTTTTTTATTTTAATTTAAATTAATTTTTAATTGTCTTGTCAAAGAAAGTAGTTTTATAGTGCGGTAGAAAAAACTATAACACTAACCACTAACCACTACACCGTGACCGCCGTTAATTATTGCTGATGAACGAACTAAAAAAAAGCTGACTGAGAACAGGAAAGTTGGTGCGGCTGCCGCGCGCAGGTCGCCGGAAGCGACCGCAGTATGCGCGGCTAGCGTTTTCTTTGGTACTTTCTTTTTCGCAATGCAAAAAGAAAGTACATTTAATTTAGAAAAAATAAAAGTTTACCAACAGACCCCACAACTACACAACTACCCACTACCAACTAACCGCTACACAACAGATTTTTTATCCATTACATCGCGCAGTTTATCGCCGAGCAAATTAAATATCGCAACCGTTATAAAAATTGCGAATCCCGGCGAAAGTATTACCCAAGACGCAGTTTGCAACATTGAGCGTCCGTTATTCATCATTGCGCCCCATTCGGCGGTTGGCGGTTGCGCGCCCAATCCCAAAAATGACAAGCCCGCCAATTCCATTATTATTGTACCAATGTCAAGCGCGGCTGTTACTAAAATTGCCCCCGCAATATTCGGCAAAATGTGACTGAATAAAATGCCGATTGAACTTGTGCCCGCCATTTTTGCCGCGTCAATGTACGGCAGGGAACGAATTGTTAAAGTCAAACCGCGTGCAATTCTTGCGTATTTCGTCCAGCCGATTATGGCAAGTGCAAAAGCCGCGTTAAATAGTCCGCCGCCTAAAATTCCGGCTACTGCCACTGCAAAAACCATTTGCGGGAACGCCAAAAATATATCTGAAATTCTCATTAAAATTGTATCTAATTTGCCGCCGTTATAGCCGCAAATTGCGCCGATTAAACTGCCGACAATCGAAATTACCGACAGCAATAAAAGCGACGCGCAAAGTGTCGTTTGACTGCCGATTATTACCCGTGACAAAACGTCACGCCCGTATCTGTCAGTACCTAACAAATTTACAGAGTTTGGCGGCGTCAATGCACTTTCCAAATTTTGAACGTAGGGATCAAACGGCGTTAAATATTCTGCGAATATCGCCACAAAAATTAAACTGCCCGCCAAAATTAAATACGGCAACAAAGATTTATTCATAACGCACTCTCGGATCTAAATAATGATAAAGTAAATCTGCCGCCAAATTCACGGCAACATAAATTATCGCCATCCAAACAACATAGGCTTGAATCAGCGGATAATCCCGCATTAAAATTGCGTCAACTGCCATTTTGCCGACGCCGTCCCACATAAAAATAGTTTCAACAATCGCCGTGCCGCCCAAAAGTGAACCAATCGACAACGCAATTAATGTTATTATCATAATCAGCGCGGACGGCAAAACGCTTTTGGTTAAAATTGTAAATTCGCTGACGCCGCGCGTCCTTGCGCCGATAACATACGGCTTTTCTAATTCTTCAAGAATAACTGCGCGAATTTGGCGCGTATATTTTGCGCCCATTGCGATTGTCAAAGTCAGCGCGGGCATTATGATATTATCGCCGATTATTGAAAATAAATTTAGTTTCAGTGCAAGAAAATATATCAGCAGTAACGCCACAAAAAAATTTGGCAGAGAATTTCCGACGAAACTAAAAAATCTGATGGCGTAGTCGATAAATTTATTTTGATTGACGGCTGAAATAATTCCCAGCGGCGTCGCAATAAAAATTGTCAGCAACATTGAAACAGTCATCAGTTGAAAAGTTGCAGGTAATTTTTCGGCGAAAGTTTCAAAAACTAATTTGCCGCTGATAAAACTTTTTCCCATATCGCCCGTTAAAACGCCTGTAAGCCAATTTCCATATTGCACTATAAAAGGTTTATCTAAACCGAGTTCGGCGCGTTTTGCGGCTTTTACGGCGTCAGAAACACTGCCTGAATGTTCGTACATAAAATCTACGGCATCGACTGCCGCAATTTGCATCATTGCAAACGTCAAAAAAGTTATTCCCAACAAAATCGGTACAAGTTGAATCAATCGCTGAAAAATATATTTTTTCATAAAAATTTTCGCTCCCTCAAACGCCGTAATTTTATTTCAAAGATAAAAAATTTGTAAGCCGCGCAGGGGGATAAATTTGACAGGATATGTTATAATTTTTCCAAAAAATTTTATGGAGGATAAAATGGTTCATATTGTCATTGATCTTGAAATGAATCCAATTAAACGCAGTTTGAAAGATATTCGCCGCTTTTTGCAAGACGAAGTAATTGAATTTGGCGCAGTCAAACTTGACGAAAATTACAAGCAGATTGATGAATTTCAATCTTATGTGCGTCCCGAATTTAGTGAAATTACTCCGCATATTACAAAATTAACCGGAATTACAAATGAAAAGGTTGCCGACAAAAATACTTTTGAAACCGAGTTTCAGAAATTTTTTGAATGGATTGGCGGCTGGGATATGAAAATTTATTCGTGGAGCGCGTCAGATATTAAACAGTTGAAAAACGAATGTAACTACAAGCTGAAAAGTTTTGATGTCAATCGAATGGAACGCCAATGGATCGACATTCAAAAGGAATTTGACGAAAGAATAGGCTTGCATAACAGCCTTTCATTAAAATATGCAGTCGGCGCAATGAACCGAGATTTTGAAGGTACGGCGCATACTGCATTGGCAGACGCGGTAAATACGGCGGCGATTCTTTCACTTATGCAGGACGACAAAGCATTTTTCAAAACAATGCAGCCTGTGATTGATATGTTAAAGCCAAAAGAACTTTCTCAATCAATCGGCGATTTGTTTCCTGAATTGGCAAATTTTAAATTCGACTGAATAAAAGCAAAAAAAATCCACCGGCTTAAAATGTCGGTGGATTTTTTTTTATTGAATTTCTTTGGGTACAGTTTCTTTATTTTTTACTTCGTTCGGGTGTACTTCTTTTGGAGGCTTTTTTTCACGCGGTTTAACTGATTCGCGGAATTTTTTCCAAAATTCTTGTCTTCGCTCCGAACTTTCTCCATCTTCGTTCGCTTGCAGGTTATTTTCTTGTTGACAGTAAATAACTTCGTGGCTTTTCGCAAACAAAAGACCGGCATTAAGGAACAAGGCTCCGGAAATTATTGCAATGATTATTTTTTTTGCCGGGCTTTTCATTTTATTCAATCCTTCGATATAAATTTTTAAAACAATTAACTCGCGGGAGAATTACCAGCCGTGATGATGATGTGGAGGCGGCGGCATATGATGTGGCGGCGGTGGAGGAGGTCCATATCCCGGGCGCGGTGGTGGAGGCAGGGGAGTATGATGCGGTCTGTGATGATGCTTTTTGTGATGTGGCGGCGGCGGAGGTGGCGGCGGATAATAATGACGCGCCAACTCTTGAGTTTGAATTGTATTATTATTTAAATCTGCAATTTCTGCTGCTTCTGCTGTATCAAAATTTGCAAATATGAACGTTCCGCAAATTAATAAGGCTGATAAAACTTTTACGAAAGTTTTCATTTTTAAAACCACCTTTCTTGTAATTTCTTACTTTCAAGGTAATTTTACAACACTTTCTGCATTTGTCATTAGAGGAGGATTAAAATTTTTCTATTTAAAGTTTTTTTATATTAAAATGTACTTTCTCTGTCTTGTCAAAGAAAGTACCAAAGAAAAACGCGCGTAAGTTTTAACTTTCAACTTTTTTAGGGCGTGTTCACACTATTGATAAGTAAAGTATAATGAACTTATGAAAATTACAAATGAGCAATACGAAAAAATCGCAAAATATTTACCTGTACAAAG
>CAJOGS010000093.1:14594-26047 GCA_905234045.1 uncultured Selenomonadaceae bacterium
ATATGGTTACCGCGTCTGACAGATCAGCCTTGACTTTTTCTTTATCCGGGGGTGAGAAAAATGATTCGCCCGAAGGTATCAAATTGTACCACCAAAAAGCAATAGCCTTTATAAAATCAGAAACGTGATTGAAAGATTTTTCCGTCGTCTCAAACGTTTCAGAAGAATTTCTACTCGTTATGATAAATTAGATATTTTATTTTCAATGATTGTTGATTCTTTAATGTGAACACGCCCTAGTTTGATATTTTTCAAAACGCCATAGAAATATTTTAAATTGATTTTTTCAACAAGCCATATCAGCATTTAAATCTAAAAAAAATCAAGCAATGAAATTGTAATAAATTTTTATGATAAATAACGCTACTGCCGCAATCAGTGCAACCATACCGCCAAGCGATACAAGATTTTCTTGATTTTCATTCAAATTAACGTGGCGGCGTGCATAAGTTGCACCGAGCGAAATTATTAACGCCACATAAAGCGCGCGGTTTATGTTATCGAATTGCGCCCAACTCAATATCAGAAAAAATATTGTCAGCAACAGAATTGCTATCAGCCAATAATCTTTGCCGATTTTTTCCTGCGGCTTTTCTTCAGTTTTTTTAGTTTTCGGTTTTACTTTTTTTACAAGTTTTTTATATAGTGTTGCCATTTATTTAACCTTCCGCGTTGTAAATTTTGCATTGGCAATTTTTCATAACGTCCAACGCCTTCTGATGATTTTCCGGCGTAGTTCCCGCGCAACAAGCCGCGTCAACCGATACAAGCTGTTCAGGATAAAACGCCTTGAGTAAAAGCGCGTTTGAAACTACGCAAATATCAGTACAAACGCCGACAAATTCGACTTCTTCATAAGGTTTCAAAAGTGACGGCAAGCGCGTTGAGCCGAACGCCTTTTTTTCAACAACAATTCTGGAATAGGGAATAAAATTTTGAAGTTCGGGAACAATTTCCCAGCCTTCAGAATTTTTTATGCAATGTTCAACCGGCAAAAATTTTCCTTCCTGTGTGTTAAGATAATCTTCTTTGTGCGTGTCCTGCGTAAAAATAATATCGTGAGAATTTTTTCTAACTACTTCTTTAAGTTTTTCAACGAGACGCGGAACAATTTCTTGAGCTTCATCTGTACCGAGTGAACCGGTTACAAAATCATTTTGCATATCGACGACAATTAAAGCCTTTGCCATTTTATTTTCTCCTCTCTTTATAGTAAAACTGTAGTGTTAAATATTTTTTCAGATTTAAATTTATTTGCTAGGGCGTGTTGAATAATCGAACTAAAAAAAGTAGCAAGTTGGAATTACCTAAGCTTTAGCAAATGTCTTTCTGTTGGATTGCCCGCGCCCCAGCCCGTCTCTGTTTTTGTCTGTGACTAAAAGTGATGTAAAAGGTGGAACGCGGCTGTATGGTCGGAATTGTTACCGCGCTAAACGCGAAAAACCTGACGGGCTCTGCGTCTTTCTTTTTGGTACTTGCAAAGGCGACGAGTAGGAGCGTTTGCTCTTTGACGCAACAAAGAAAAAGTACGTTCAATTAGAAAAAAAATTTAAAACAGAATTTTTCAACACGCCCTAAGAAAATTAATGACTAAAACATCAGCTTTTTATAGAATCTAAATAATTATTCAGCCAATCCTCAACGGCTTTACCGATAATTTTTTTGCCTTCAGCGTCGGGGTGCAAGCCGTCAACAGTTAAATCTTCACGAAGATAACCTCTATTGTCAGAAAGTTCGTTTTCAATGTCAATAAAATCTTCCTGCTGACAAATCCACTCACAAATATATTTGCGCTGTTCCTGCCAATCATAAGGCGGAGATTCCACAAATTTAACTTTGTCAATCAAATTAGGATTAATCGGCGTTGGCGTAATAAAAACCGGCTTAATCCCGTGACGTTCGCATTTTTCCCGAATTTCTTCAAGATTTCTTACAGAATCCCATCCCAAAATATCACTGCGATAATCATTCACACCCGCCAATACAAATAAAACTTCAGGACTGAACGCCAAAATATCACGATCAAAACGTTTCAACATATCGCCGGTAGTGTCGCCGCTCTTGCCAAGATTTTTTACAGGAAATTTACAATAACTTTGCCAGTTGTAAATGACAGTTGAAGGCGGTACAGAAATAGAGCCGCCGCCGTGCGTTATGCTGTCGCCAAGCGCGCAAAATCGCACGGGTTTTTCAACTTTAAAACTTCCTGCAGAATTTATTTCAGACCAATCAGTTACAACTTTGCCGTTCGGAGCAATTCCTCTGATTCGCCAATAATATTCGCCCTCTTCAGTCACGGGCTTTTCATCGTAGAAATCAAAATTATCTTCCAGCGGGTGAAAATGCGTTAAATAATCGCGGTATAATTCGCCGTCCTTGAAAAGCTGAATTTCATAATGATCTGCATAAAATGTAGGAATCCACGAATAAACCAAATAGGTCGGCGATAATTTCATTTTATCAAATTCAGTCGTAAGGAGCGGCGCAACAGGATTTTCTGTAACGGCGGTAACAACAACATCATCATCAATAATGTTGTCGTCATAATCCAGCGCGGCAACTTTAATTTCACTGCTGACATTTCTGACGGGAATTTCAATGCCGTTGGTGTATGAAACAAAATCTTTACCTTCAGCAGAAATTGCATATTTGACGGCGTAGGGTACAACTTTCCACGTCAAGCGCAAAATTTTTTCTGCGTTTGCAGTATTGGAATTTTCTTTAGAAATTTTTTCGTCGGTGTGATTAATTGTCACATTTTTTGAATAGGCTTCGCCGACAGATAAAACTTGCGCGGTAACTTCGTGGCGATTATTTGAATCTTGAGTTAAATGGTTGCGTGGATTTTTAATTTCCACTGAATCTGAAAAAAATTTTTTATTTTCAAGATTTTTATCGTCATTAAAAAATTGGAAATTGGACAAAGATAAAAAAATTGCCAGAATCACCGGCAGAAATTTTATCATTGGGGCAATCCTCCCTTTACAAATTTTTTTCATATTCTACATTGAAACGGTGTAATTTGCAAATAAATTTATCAAGTTGCAAACGCCGTTGAAAATAATTATAATTTCAAATTGTCGAGGTGATGAAAAAATGACTGTCGAAATTGAAATGACGGACGAAGAATTTAAAACCCTCAGCGAATACGCGGCGGAAAAAAATTTTAGTCTCTCGGAATTTTTTTTAAATCTTGCACGCGAAAAATTTGAAGATGCCGAATGGGATTGTGTCTCACAAAAACTTATGGAGCGTAACAAAAAAATTTATAAGGAACTTGCCAAATGACATTTCCGAATAAAAAGCGCATTTTAAAACTTCACAGCGATTTAATAAAAAATTTTGGCGGGCTTGACGGTATTCGTGATGAAAATTTATTTGAATTTGCCATTGAAAATCCATTTCAAATTTTCGGCGGCAAAGATTTATATCCCACTTTGATTGAAAAAGCGGCGCGGCTTGGCTACGGATTAATAAAAAATCACCCGTTTTTTGACGGCAACAAAAGAATCGGTACACACACAATGTTGGTATTTCTTAAAATAAACAAAATCAAAGTCAATTATAACGACGAAGATTTTATTAAAATAATTTACGGCGTTGCAGATAATTCTGTAACGTATGAAGATTTTTTAAATTGGTTGGAGGTTCATACAAATGAAAATTGACAAATAAAATTTGACGAACGCGGGCTTGTACCTGCGATTGTTCAAGAAGAAAGCGGACAAGTTTTAATGCTTGCCTATATGAATGAAGAATCACTTAACAAGACGATTGAAACAGGTTACACGCATTTTTACAGCCGCAGTCGTCAAACTCTCTGGAAAAAAGGCGAAACCAGCGGCAATGTTCAAAAAGTTTTGGCGTTGTACTATGATTGTGACGGCGATACACTTTTAGTTAAAGTCCATCAAACGGGCGTGGCTTGTCACACGGGAACTTATTCTTGTTTCAGCGGGCGCAGACTTGACGAAAATAACAATTTGCCTGCAGTTGTAGATCAGCCGCCTGAAGAAAATTTGCAACTCGTGCTTTATGAACTTTACGAAGTTATAAAAGATCGCCAGCGTCACCCCGTCGAAGGTTCATATACAAATTATTTGTTTGGCGCGGGACAAGATAAAATTTTAAAGAAAGTCGGCGAAGAGGCGGTTGAAACTATAATTGCGTCGAAGAACGGAGAAAACGCTGATATTTTGTACGAAATGGGCGACCTCTGGTATCATTGCCTTGTACTTTTGGCGTATCACGGAATTAAGCCGGAAGATTTATTTGCCGAATTGATGAATCGTCGCAAGGGCGGGCAATATCATAAATTCACGGGCAAAACCGGCGAACGCCCTAAAGATTAGCAGTTAGTAGTTAGTTAGTAGTGGCTAGGGGTTTGTAAATTCTTATTTTAAGATATTTTTTTCTAATTAAATGTACTTTTTCTTTGTCTTGTCAAAGATCAAACGCTCCTACTCGTCGCCTTTGCAAGTACCAAAAAGAAAGACGCTCTGCCAGCAAATGCTCGTACTCCTCGCATTTGCAAGGTTTTTCGCGTTAGGCGCGGTAAAAATTTCAGCGCGCCATACCTTTTACAGCATTTTTAACAACAGGCAAAAACAGAGACGGGCTGGGGCGCGGGCAATCTTAGTAAAAGAAATTTGCTAAAGGTTGAGAAATTCCAACTTTCAAAATTTTTAGTTTGTAGCATTGTTTACTCTACCAACAGTCACTAACAGCCCCTAGAAAAAAATTAAACAAGAAAGATTTTACTAACACGCCCTAAAACCCAATACCTAAAATCTAAGTACTTTGATAGTGAGGTAGTGATTATTGAAAAAAATTTTTATATCGCTGACATTAATTTTGACATTAATTTTATCTCAAAAAATTTTCGCACAGAATGTAACTGAAATTGCCGAAGGTCCAAAAGTTTTGATATTAAATTATCATCAAATTCAAAATACATCAGCCTCGTTGTCAATTCCGCTTGCAGATTTTGACGCGCAAATGAATTATCTGACTTCGCATGGCTACGTTTCAATAACGCCTGAAGAACTTTACAGCGGCTTGAATGGACAGTTGGAACTTCCAAAAAAGCCTGTGCTTATAACATTTGATGACGGCTACGCGGACAATTATAAAAATGCTTTTCCTATTTTGAGACGTTACGGCATGCGCGCCACAATTTTTGTAATTCCTGCATTCGTCGGCGTATACAACAATTATTTGACGTGGGAAGAAATTTTGGAAATGCAAGACGGCGGCATAACTTTTGAAAGTCACACAATGCACCATTACAAATTGGAAGAATTGCCTGACGACGAAATTAGGAGCGAACTTTTAAATTCAAAAACAATTTTGGAAGAAAAACTTGGACGCCCTGTCGAATTTTTGGCATATCCGACGGGAACTTACAATTTGCACATTGCGGGAATTGCAAAGGAAGTCGGCTATAAAAGCGCGTTCACAATCAAATATGGCGTCGTCGATTTGGGCAGTAATTTTTACGCGCTTGAAAGAGTTCCCATTTTCAACAGCGCAGGGCACACCATGAAAGATTTTTACGAGCGTATCGACTACCGACAAAGTTTTGAAGAATTTGGCTGGATAAAAAAATAGTGTGTTAGTGTTGTAGTGTGAGAAAAAATTATTGTAACGTTTGCGGTAATAGGAAACGGCGGTCACGGACGACTGCCGCCGCAACTAAAGAGCAATAGCGCAGGGCTAGGGCTGTTGAATAATAGAAATAAAAAATTTTGAAAGTTGGAATTTCTCAACCTTTAGCAAATTGCTTTTTGTCAGTGTACCCGCGCCCCAGCCCGTCTCTGTTTTTGTCTGTTATTAAAAATGCTGTAAAAGGTATGGCGCGGCTGTACAGCTGACTTGCTACCGCGCCTAACGCGAAAAACCTTGCAAATGCGAGGAGTACGAGCATTTGCTGGCAGAGCGTCTTTCTTTTTGGTACTTGCAAATTCGACGAGTTGGAGCGTTTGCTCTTTGACGTAACAAAGAAAAAGTACGTTCAATTAAAAAATAATTTAAAAATAAAACAAAAAAATTTTTTTATAAAAATTTTCGGTATAAATATTTTTTATAAATTTTTGCTGAAAAATTTCTGATTGACTAACAAGCCCAAAAAGTTTAATATATCGACGGAGGCGAACTCTTTTGGTTAGTGTTATCAAAAATTTGCAAGCGGTACTTAACGAGATTGAAATATCCTGCAAGAATCGGCAGGTTGAAAAAAATTCTCCTGTTATTTTGGTAGCTGTCACAAAAAATCACGGCGTCGAAATGGCTCAACAGGCGATTGACGCCGGTATTACAGATATTGGCGAAAATCGTATTCAAGAGGCGGCAGGAAAATTTAAAAGTCTTGATCGTGAAGTTACGCGCCATTTAATCGGGCATCTTCAGACGAACAAGGCAAAACAGGCAGTACGTCTTTTTGATTTAATTCACTCTGTAGACAGCGAAAACGTAGCAGAGGCAATCGACAAGGCGGCTTTTTCTATTGGAAAAATTCAAGATGTTCTCATTCAAGTTAATCTTGCAAAGGAAGATTCAAAATCCGGAGTTTACGAAGAAAATTTGCAAACTCTGATAAATTTTGTTGACACGCTCAAAAATATCCGCCTTCGCGGTTTTATGTTAATCGCCCCAAATTATTCTGACGTTGAAAATTGTCGTCCGCTCTTTCGTCGCATGTATGAAATTTTCTGCGAAGTAAAAAAGACGCGCCGGAATTTTGATTTTCTGTCGATGGGCATGACGCACGATTATAAAATTGCGGTTGAGGAAGGGGCTAATGTTGTGCGAATCGGCACAGCAATATTCGGCGAAAGAAACTACAATTTAAGTTAATTTAAAATTACACGGGGGGATTTTACAATGGGCATATTCGACGATATTAAAAGCAGTTTTATCGGCTCAACTGATGACGAGGAAGAAAAAGTTATCGAAAAAAAAGAATCTGCAACTCCAAAAACTGCAAAACCGCCTGAAAGTACTGAAAAAATTGAAAAGGAACAGGCTCCTGATAATGTTTTCAATTTTAATTCTTCAGCTGCTTTCAAAAATGAAAGTTCTTCGGCGCGTCAAAATATTCAACCACGATACAGTAAATCTGAAATTAAAACCATAAGACCCAAAAATTTTGATGACGCTCAAACAGTATCAAATCTTCTGCGCGACAATATTACAGTCATTATGAATCTTGAAGAAACTGATTCAAAGGAAGCTCAACGCATTGTAGATTTTATCAGCGGTACAACTTACGCCGTAGACGGCGACATGAAACCTATCAGCCAAAAAGTTTTCATTTGCGCGCCCAATGTTGTCAAGGTTGAATCTTACGAAGACGAAAAAAAATCTAAAGGTAGTTTTTTTTGATTAATTTTGGAGGTGAACTATCATAGATAACAATAAAGAAAACGGCGAAAAATTTGACGCTGTGGCGGAGCCTGAAATTAAAACTCTCAAGCCCAAAAATTTTGAAGAGGCGCGGGGAGTTGTAGATTGTCTGCGGGAGAAACTTCCGATTGTCATAAATTTTGAAGAAACTCCTGAAAAAGATTTTCAACGCATTATTGATTTTATCAGCGGTTCAATTTACGCGCTTGACGGAGATATTAAGTCAGTCAGTTCAAAAGTTTATATTTTTGCGCCAAATAATGTCAGTCTTGAATCCGGTGAAGCCAAAAAAAATTGGCAGGCGTAGGAGGTTTTTATTATTTCTCGTATGATTGAAAATTTTTTTAGAAATTTCCACAGAAGTCTCAATTTGAGTCAAAACTTTTTGATTGAAATGGTAAAACCGAAAAATTTAAAAGACGCTGAATATATTATCAATTCACTTTTGGGCGGAGTGCCGGTTATCGTAAATCTTGAAGAAACTGCCGAAGAAAAGACTAAACAAATTATAGATTTTATTCGCGGCGAAGCAGTTGCCGCAGGTTGCAAAAATGAACAAATCGGCAAGGAAATTTTTATTTTTACGCCCAAAAATATCGACTTGGAATTTATCGAATAAATAAACTTTGGAGGCGAAATTTTGCAGGATTCGCACGAAAAAATTATCAGATATTACAAAGGGACTGAAGGCGAACAAATGGCGGTTAAACTCGTCGATTTCGCCGAACAAGCAAAGAAAAATCGAAAATATAAATTAAGTGGATTTTTAACGCCGTTTGAACAGGAAATGGCAAATACAATCGCCAACAGTCTCGGCGATTTGATTGTAGATTTCAACGGCGGATTTGTCGGCGCGGAAAGACAACGCGCCGTTTTTTGCCACGAAGATTTTGCAGGTAAGCCGGTTTTTGAAATCGCTGCAATTAAAGCCGAATGGAACGGCGAATTTGCGCGGCTCAGTCATCGTGATGTTTTGGGGTCAATTTTAAGTTTGGGCGTTACCCGTGAATGTGTCGGCGATATTATCGCAACTAAAGAATTTGCAAAAATTATCGTCGATAAAAAAATGGCGGATTATTTTATTGCAAATTTAAAAAGAATCGGGGACGCCGGAGTTGAAACGACTTTGGACGATCTTTCAAACATTGAGCCGAAAGAAGAGCGCGTTAAAGAAATTTCCGCAACCGTTGCATCACTTCGCGCAGATTCAATCGCCGCCGCCGGTTTCGGTATGTCGCGCAGTAAAATGACTGATGAAATTAATGCCGAAAAAGTTCAACTGAATTGGCAGACTTTGAAAAACGCGGCGCAGTCAATCAAGCAAGGCGATATTTTGAGTATGCGCGGGCGTGGCAGATTGGAAGTTGCCGAAGTTCGCGGACAAACAAAAAAAGGACGTATCGGCGTTTTACTTAAAAGATTTTTTTAACGGGAGGAACTACTTTTGCTTACACCACTTGATATTCAAAATCACGAATTTAAAAAAGGTTTTCGCGGCTACAGTGAAAATGAAGTCGATGAATTTTTAGATAGAATTGTTGCAGATTATGAAAAACTGATGCGCGAAAATGAAAAACTTAAAGAAAAAGCCGGCGCAAATGACAGAGAACTCACTCACTATAAAGGTCTTGAACAAAATCTTCAGGATACTTTGATTGTTGCACAAAAAACCGCTGAAGATGTTTTAAATTCGGCGCGGAAAAATGCAAAAGAAATCAGAGACAACGCCGCCAATGAGGCGCAAAATATCCATGAAAGTACAATTCGTGAGGCGCAAAATATCCGTGTTCAAGCTCAACTTGACGCAAAACAACTTGTTGATGAAACTATTTTAAAACTCAATGCCGCCGTCATGGAATACGATAAAATTATTCGTGACAAAAATACTTTCCTCTGGAAAATTCGTTCCGCGTTGGAATCCGAATTGGCAATTATAACTCAACTTCAAAATTCTCTTCCTTCGCTTATGGAATTGGAATCTACAAAAATTATCACCAAAAAAGTTATTCAAGACCTTAAACCTATGGAACCTGCCGCCGCCGCCACAATTTCAAAAGACGATGAGCCGACGGTTGTAATTCCAAAAGTTACGAAAGGCGACGCAAAAAAAGTATCTGAAAAAACGTCTGTCGAAAAAACGACTGACAAAAAATCTGACGCCGCCGAAGATAAAAAAGAAAAAACTAAATAGCAGAAAAAATTTTGGAGACTTTATAAATTTGAAATCAATTATTAAATTTTTACAAAAAATTCTGCTCGTCATAGAATTATTTATCGCCATTCTTGTTATAAATTGGGAAAAAACGCTGTTTATCGGCATTATTGTTATTGATCAAATTTCAAAAATACGTGTTATCAATTCAATGCAACTCGGCGAGTCAATTCCAATTATTGAAAAATTTTTCTATCTCACCTACACTTTGAATCCCGGAGCGGCATTTGGAATTTTGCCAAATCAACGGGTATTTTTTTTACTTATCGGGATAGTACTTTTAATTGGATTTGCACTTTTTTACCCGCGTATCAATAAATTTGAAAGACCTTTAAAAGCCGGAATTATTATGAGTGTCAGCGGTTCAGTCGGAAATTTAATTGACAGAATCCAAACAGGCAACGTTATAGATTTTTTGGATTTTAAAGTTTGGACGGCGATTTTTAATATTGCAGACGTGGCAATAGTTGTCGGTATGTTCATAATATTTTATTTTGTGGCGTTCAAAATGGACGACGACGGGAAATTTAGTGGATAGTGGTTAGGTGCTTTTGGTAAAGTTTTTCTTTGCTAAATTTTTTCTATATTTAACGTACTTTCTTTTTTCCGAAGCAAAAGTAGTTGGATAGTGGTGTAGCGGTTAGCAGTTAGCTATCAGCTATTGGCTATCAGCTACACCACTATAACACTACAAAGCGTCCGTGCGCGCACCAAATTTACCGCTTTTATCGAACTTTTTTTAATTCGCTAATCATCTGCAACTTTCTATTCACTAATTACTGACAATCTGACTAACTGAACTACTGACCATCTAGCCATCTGACCATCTAAAAAAAGAAAGGGTAAGACAATGGATTTTCAAGTTGAAACTGTGAAAAAAAATTTACGCCTTGATATTTTTTTGAGTGAAAAATTTTCTGATTGGTCGCGCTCGCACATTCAAAAAATAATTTCTGACGGCAAAGTTACAGTTAATGAAAAAATTGTCAAGCCGAGTTTCAAACTTAGCGGCGGCGAAATTATTTCAATCGCAGAAATTGAAACGGTTGAAACTGAATATTTGCCGGAAAATTTGCCGCTTAATATTCTGTACGAAGACGCAGATATTATAGTTGTGAATAAGGCACGCGGCATGACGGTACACCCTGCCGACACCGTGAAGAGCGGCACATTGGTAAACGCGCTTTTATATCATTGCAAAGATTTATCCGGAATTAACGGCGTCAAGCGTCCCGGCATTGTTCACAGGCTCGACAAAGATACTTCCGGCGTTATGGTTGTTGCGAAAAATGACGCCGCGCATATTAATTTGGCTGAACAAATTCAAACTAAAACCGCCACGCGCAAATATTTGGCGATTGTTCACGGCGTAATTGAAGACAACGCGGGCATTATCAACGGCGCAATCGGCAGGGATAAAATTGACAGAAAAAAAATGGCGATAACTGCCGACGGCAAAAACGCGGTTACAGAGTTTAAAGTTTTGGAGCGATTTAAAAATTTCACTTACATTGAATGTAAATTGCAGACGGGGCGCACTCATCAAATCCGCGTTCATATGACGGCGATAGGGCATCCTGTTTTGGGCGATACGAAATATACTTCACGAAAAAATATTTTCGATATAAGCGGGCAGGCTTTACATTCGTACAATTTGAATTTGATACACCCTGCGACGGGCGAAAGAATGAATTTTATTGCGCCGTTGCCTGATGATATGCAAAAAATTTTAGACGAATTAAGAAAAACTTAAATTTTGAAACGTGCATTTGTTGAAATGTTTATTTTTACAAATTGGCACGTTTATTTTTTTTATTTTGGAGGTTTTAAAATGAGC
>CAJOGS010000094.1 GCA_905234045.1 uncultured Selenomonadaceae bacterium
TTTCAAGGCGCGGACAAATTCGGCGACCCCGTAACTTTGGGGCGCGGCGGTTCAGATACTTCTGCTGTTGCACTTGCAGGCGCGTTGAAGGCTGACGAATGTGAAATTTTCACAGACGTTGACGGCGTTTACAGTGCCGACCCGCGCATTGTAAAAAATGCCCGCCGTATGAAAGAAATTACCTACGTTGAAATGTTGGAAATGGCAAGACTCGGCGCGGGCGTTATGAATCCGCGTTCAGTCGAAATGGGACAATATTTTAATATTCCCATTCATGTTCGCTCCACTTTCACGAATACAACCGGCACAATTATTAGGGAGGATTACACATTGGAAGATAAAGATTTTGAAATTCGCGGCGTGGCACACGACCAAAAAGTTGCAAAAGTTGCAGTTCTCGGCGTCGATAACACGCCGGGTATTGCACATGCTATTTTTTCCGCGCTTGCAGACGCCAACATTGATGTTGATATGATTGTTCAAAGTATCCGCAACATTGAAAAAAATATTACCGATATGGTTTTCACGGTTTCACTTGACGATTTGTCGGAAGCCAAAAAAGTTGTTGACGCAGTTTCAGAAAAAATTAATGCAATGGGCGTTTTGGTTGAAGAAGACGTTGCAAAAGTTTCAATCGTCGGCGCGGGAATGTTGGGCAAGCCCGGTATTGCGGCGCGTATGTTCGGCGCACTTGCTAAGGCGAATGTAAATATTGATATTATCAGCACTTCAGAAATCAGCGTTTCATGCTTGATTAAAGCCTCGCAACTTACAGAGGCTGTAAACAGTATTCACGACGAATTTTTTGCTGACTAAAATTTCATAAAAAATAAAAAAAGTCCCTTCGTTACGACGTTGGGATTTTTTTTAACTTCATGAAAAAAATTTTTTAAAATCTTGTCATAAAATTGTAACTCGTGCATATAATTTAGCAGAAAGAACTTGAAAGGAAGTTTTAAAAATGGCTGATGAAAAACTTTTGCAAGATGAACTTTTGAGCGATGAACAGCTTGACGAAGTCATAGGGGGTTCTATTGGAAACTGCGCTTTGGATAGCAGATTTCTTTATGAACATGGTCTTATGGATAATTTTCATAGTGCGGATGATTTCTTTAATAACTGGGAGTCTTACTATCCTGAGTTGCAGGCAGCTTGGAAAAAGGCAGGAATTTTCATGGATTCGCAAATTGAGTTCCCAAATAGTTACTTTGCAGGATCCGGCAACCGCATTTCGTGGGAAGAGGCTTCCAAAATTGTTAGCGAAAAGTTTCCGAAAATCCGCAGTGTGCCTAAAAAATTTTTGGAGTGATTGAAATGAAAGACGAAAAACTTTTGCAAGATGAACTTTTGAGCGATGATAAACTTGAACAAGTTGCAGGCGGTACTTATCTTCAAACTGCAGAGGACAGCTTTTTTTTAAATAAATTGAATCCTGATTTTTATTATCGTACATGTACAAGAGATATCTCTCGTACTCCCGGTTATTTTTATCAAACTAGAATTGCAGAAGAATGGTCAAAATACGGCGTTAAGTTTAAATGGCACGACGGCGAAATTGCTGATAATGAATACTTTATCGATGGAAAAAAAGTTTCACGTGAAGATGCTTACGCTCATGCAAAAAAAATTGCTTGGCATCGTTGAAAAATAATCCAATTTTAAATAATTAATTTTAATAACAAAAATTGAAGGGAAGTTTTGAAAATGGCAGATGAAAAACTTTTGAAAGACGAACTTTTGAGCGAAGAACAGCTTGAGCAAGTTGTAGGCGGCAACTCGTATACCGAAATTGGGTACAATCGTTTTCTTGGGATTCTCGAAGGTGCAGGACTTGGAAACTATCTTGCATATTCAGGTCGTGGTAGAGGGAATGCAGGATACGCTTGTGAAACTCTCACGAACACTTTTAGCAAGTATGGACTTGAGTGGACGATACAGCATGGCGACGAGGCCGATATTCTTAAAGTCAAGATTGACGGTCAATGGTATTATCCAGGGCAAGCTCCAGGCACCGGATTTGAAAAGGAGTTACTTGACTACTTTAAAAAGTTATTCCCCACCAAATGATAAAAAAAGTTTTTATAAAATCCTGTCATAATTTTGTAATTCGTGCGTATAATAAATTGAAAACAAAAATTGAAAGGAAGTAATAAAAATGACTGATGAAAAAAAATTACAAGATGAAATGTTGAGCGATGAACAGCTTGATATTGTTGCAGGCGGTTATAGTAATGAACTATACGGGGATTCTTTAATTCTTTATCGCATTGGTATTATTGATGGAATGTATGATCAAGATAATGCGGTAGCGTCTTGCAAAAAAATTCAAGAAGGTTGGTTAAAAGCCGGAATTATCTGTGTAATAAGAGATGAAAGTGAAAATTTGTATTTTTTGCAAAGCAACGGTCAGCAAATTTCATCAGAACAAGTCCTTAGATATGTTGCAGAAAGATTCCCAATCGTGCGTTGAAAAAATTAAAATATTTACCAAATTTTTATATAAAAAATTTTTATAGACCTGTCATAATTTTGTAAATTGTGCGTATAATAAGACAGAAACAAAATTGAAAGGAAGTTTTAAAAATGGCAGAAGAAAAAAAGATTACTGATGAAATTCTCAGCGATGAAGAACTTGAGCAAGTTGCAGGCGGCGATATTTACCAAATGGAAGACGATTCAAAGAATTTCAAGAGGTTGGGCGTTTTGTCTCAATTTGTCAACGACCACGATAAAAATGCACTGGTTGCGGCTTTCGCTGCTTATGGTATCACAACCGAACAACACGGCGGATATTTAGGTAAAGACAACAAATATTTCCTTGGCAACCAAAAAATAAGCCGTGAAACGGCTTGGCAAATTGTTAATACACAATGGGCTCAAGGAAATCGTCCACGTGTACTTTAATTTTACAAAGAACATTTTAACTTAAAAATTCAAAAATCCCTTCGTTACGATATTGGGATTTTTTTACGCACTGAAAAAAATTTTATAAAATCCTGTCATAAAATTAGAACTTGTGAATATAATAGAGTGAACGCAACTTTTTAATGAGGTTTAAAAAATGGCTGAAGAAAAAAAGATTACTGATGAAATTATTAGTGATGAAGAACTTGAAAATGTTGCAGGTGGAATAGGAACAGCTTCGGAATTGATTGGAGCGATTGCAAGAACTGCAGAAAAATCCGGCGGAGTTAATAAAAATTCCGGAGTCGAAGAAAATAATGAAATTTCAATACCTTCAAGAGTTTATGGTAAATTTTTTTGTGTAAGTTGAAATTTAATTGGCGTGCTAGCGCGATTCTTACTCGAACTTACACAAAATTTCTGACACTCTCCGATTGGGCTAATCTTTGTGACCGCTACGGCGCAGCCAGAACTTTTTTTGGTTATGACTACAATGGGATTCCGGAAGAAGTCACTGCTGCTTGGAACAAAGTGGGTATAACTGTCAATACAAAAGCTTATTTCGGTAATGAATACTTTCTCAACGGTAAAAAAATTTCACGCAGTGAAGCAATAAAATTTGCTTGCCAAAAATACGGTAAAAACTTGAACGATATGCCCGGCGACTACAACTTTTGATTTTACACTTATCAACAACAAAAAAACTTCGACACACAGTCGAAGTTTTTTTTATTAGTGCGTGTTGGTAAAATCTTTGTTACTGAAATTTTTTTATTTATTAAATTTACTTTTCTTTGTAGAATAAAATTAACAAAATTAGTCAGGAATTTTTATTGAATACGTGAATACATTTCAAAAAAACTTTTCTAATCTCTGACAAAAGATTATAATAGCGGCGGAAAAATTTGAATGGAGGAATTTTTTAAATGGCAATGAATATGGCGGCAACTCACGCAGTCAACAGAAAGTTAGTAGATCCAATTTTTGAGGCTAACGCGGCTTGCAAAGCGGCAATTCAAAATTTCGGTGCAGATAAAGTTACAAATGCTACAATCGGAACTGTACTTGACGACGAAGGAAAATTATCTGTACTTCCGACGGTTGAAAAAGTTTTCCGCTCCATGTCAATGGTTGATTTTATGTCTTACGCGCCAATTTCAGGGCGTGCAGATTTTATTGAATCAGTCAAAAAGCAAATTCCCTGTGAAGGCTACATGGGAGCTGTTGCAACTTCCGGCGGAACAGGCGCAATTCATCATGCAGTTGCAAATTACGCTGAACGCGGCGAAAAAGTTTTGACTTCAGATTGGTTTTGGGGAACGTACAACATAATTTGCAAGGAAACCGGCAAGACGCTGGAGACTTTCAAAATGTTTGACGACGATTATAAAAATTTCAATCTTGAAAATTTTTCTGCTAAGGTTGAAGAAATTTTAGCCGCTCAAAATTCGTTGCTCATTATTATAAATACGCCCGCGCATAACCCGACCGGCTACTCTTTGAGTGACGGCGAATGGGATAAAGTTTTGGAAATTTTGAAAAACAGTGCGAACGGCGGCAAGAAAATTAATTTGCTTGTTGACGTTGCCTACATAGATTTTTCCGGCGACAAGAAAACCGCGTGGAGTTTTATGAAGAAATTTAACAACCTGCCGGAAAATCTTTTTGTCATGATTTCTGTCAGTATGTCAAAAAGTTACACGCTTTACGGGCAACGTTGCGGCGCGTTGGTTGCAATTTCTTCAAGCAAAGAAATTATTGACGAATTTAACGACACAAATAAATATTCCAGTCGTGCAGTTTGGTCGAATATCAATCACGGCGCGCAGGTTTTATTTACAAAAATTAACGGCGATGAAAAACTTTCTGCCGAACTTGAACAAGATCAAAAAGTTTTGCGCGAAATGGTAAACGCGCGCGCAGATATTTTTGTTAAAGAGGCTGAAAATTGCGGCTTGCAGATTGTACCGTACAAAGGCGGATTCTTTATTGCAGTTCCTGCCGAAAATCCCGCCGCCGTCTGTAAAAAACTTCATGATGATTTAATTTTTGCCGTACCGCTCAAACTCGGTGTAAGATTCGCCGCATGTTCAACCCCTCTACAGAAAATTTCAGGCGTCGCCACTAAAATTAAAGCGGCTGTTGACGCGGTTAAATAACCTTGACAATTTACCGCAAAACTTGTAAATTACTTTAGGGAGGTTTGAGCCACGCAATTTTTAATATTATTTGCGCGGTGAATTTGAATATGAATTTAAATGAAGGTCTCGGAAAAGATAAATTAATTTTTGACGCAATAGAAAACGAACTTGAAAGACAGAGAAATAATTTGGAAATGATAGCGTCTGAAAATATCGTCAGCAAGGCGGTAATGGAGGCGCAAGGCTCGGTTTTAACTTTAAAATATGCTGAAGGTTATCCTGCAAAACGCTACTACGGCGGCTGCAAAAATGTTGACGTAGTGGAGCAAATCGCCATTGACAGAGCAAAAGAACTTTTCGGCGCAAATTTTGCAAACGTTCAACCGCACAGCGGCGCACAGGCGAATATGGCTGTATTTATGGCGTTGTTAAATGCCGGAGATACTGTTTTGAGTATGAATCTTTCAGACGGCGGGCATTTGTCGCACGGTATGAAATTAAATTTCAGCGGCAAATATTTTAACATTGTTTCTTACGGCGTCAGCAAGGAAACTGAAACGATTGATTATGACGCGCTGGAAAAATTAGCCGTCGAATGTCAGCCGAAATTAATTATTGCGGGCGCGTCTGCTTACAGCAGAATTTTGGATTTTGAAAGATTTTCAGCCATTGCCAAAAAAGTCGGCGCGTATCTTATGACAGATATTGCACATATTGCGGGACTTGTTGCGGGCGGCGTTCATCCTTCGCCAATGCAATTTGCGGACGTTGTAACTACTACAACTCATAAAACTTTGCGCGGTCCTCGCGGCGGCTTGATTCTTTGGAACAACGACGAATTTACAAAGAAAATCAACAGTGCAGTATTTCCCGGCACTCAAGGCGGTCCTTTAATGCACGTTATCGCCGCTAAAGCTGTTGCACTCGGCGAAGCGTTGCAACCTGAATTTAAAGATTACGCCGCGCAGATTGTCAAAAATTCCAAAACTCTTGCCGCAAAACTTGCCGCAGACAATTTCAGAATTGTTTCCGGCGGTACTGACAATCATTTAATGTTGGTTGACTTGACAAGTAAAAATGTTACCGGCAAAGAAGCGCAGGCACTTTTGGAAGAAGTTAATATCACCGTCAACAAAAATACAATTCCATTTGAAACTTTGAGCCCGTTTGTAACAAGCGGTATTCGTATCGGCACGCCCGCACTTACTACGCGCGGTTTCAAAGAAGATGATATGAATGAAGTTGCTGACATTATTGCACTTGTTTTGAATAATCCTACAGACGATTCAAAACGTGTTGAGGCGCGTGAACGTGTTGCCGCGCTCTGCAAAAAATATCCGCTTTATTAAATCATTTGAAAATATTTTAATACGATAAACTAAAAAGCCGCCTTGCCAGATGGCTAGATGACTAGATCGTTAGTGGTTAGTTACTGATTCACTGACAATCTGACCATCTGATAATCTGACCATCTGACACACTACAAGGGCGGCTGATTTTTTTTATTTAAATTACTTTTTTTTTCCGAAGTAGCGGTGTAGTTGTTAGGGCGTGTTGAATAATTACTGCTGATTTACAAATTAATTTTTATTCGATAAGAACGAAAAACTAGGATGCCGCGCAGGACGCGCGGCGCGGGCGGTGCGTTTTTTTCGAGGACGAAAAAACAGCACCGCAAAAGCGTCTTTCTTGCAAATGCGAGGAGTACGAGCATTTGCTGTACTTGCA
>CAJOGS010000095.1:0-4973 GCA_905234045.1 uncultured Selenomonadaceae bacterium
AGATAATCGGCGCACAAATTTTCCATAGCTTTTTTATTGAGCAAGCCGGTTAATTTGTCGGTTTCGGCTTCTTTTTTCAGCTGAAGATTGCGAATTTCCAACTGTTCATTAATTTCTTTAATTCGCTGTAAATCTAATTCGATTCCACGCAATTTCATAAGTTCGCTGATATCGTCAATTAAAATCAAAATCCCAATTTTTTTATCTTCGTCGCGCAGAACCGAAGATTTCATATGCAAATATTTAATCTCTTTGCCGTTAAAATACTGTACGATATTTTCATGCGAATTGAAGGAATCAATAACCGAATCAAGGACAATTTGATTAAAATCGTCATTTTCTTTGTAGTCGATAAAAACGCCGGCAAAAGGTTTGTTTAACATTTCATCAGAAGTTTTGTTTAAAATGTGTTCAGCCGCCGGATTTGCATAATTAATCGTGCCTTTTTTTATGCAAATTATACCGCCGGAAACATTATTTAAAATTTTTTCATGAATCCGCTCTTGCATTTTTATAACCTTTCAGCAACGCGCAAAATAATTTTTTCGGCAACTTCTGCCTTTGACATTTTTGGAAGATTTTCAATTTCGTCTTCACGGTCAATAATTGTTACAATGTTTGTATCGACAGAAAAGCCCGCGCCTTCTTTTGTAACGTTGTTTGCCACTATGAAATCCAAATTTTTCTCGGCAATTTTATTTTTTGCGTAATGAATAACATTTACAGTTTCGGCGGCGAATCCGACAAGTATTTGATCTTTTCTGATTCTGCCCAATTCTTTCAAAATATCGGGATTTTTGACAAGTTCAATCGTCAAATTATCTTCGTCTTTTTTGATTTTTTGCGGTGAAACACTTTTAACGCGGTAATCTGAAACGGCGGCGGACATTATAACCGCGTCAACAGTTTCAAATTCGTCCAAAACTTTTTCCCGCATTTGTTCGGCAGTTTCAACCTTAACAAATTTTGAAACTTTGGGCGGTTCAACAGTGGCGTTGCCGGAAATTAAAATAACTTCCGCGCCGTGCATTTGCGCCGCCTTTGCAATTTCGTAACCCATTTTTCCGCTTGAGCGGTTGCTGATGAATCTGACAGGATCCAACGGCTCTGAAGTTCCGCCTGCAGTTACCAAAATTTTTTTGCCGGCAAGAATTTTGGAAGTAAAAAATTTTTCAATTTCCTCGCAGATATTTATCGGCTCTGCAAGTCTGCCTTTGCCGGTAACACCGCACGCCAATAAACCTGTTTCGGAATCAATAAATTTTGCTCCGCGTTGTTTCAGAATTTCGATATTACTTTGAGTTGCGGGGTGTTCCAACATTAAAGAATTCATTGCAGGCGCAATAATCAGAGGCGCGGGCGTTGCCAAAATTATTGTTGTCAGTAAATCGTCCGCTATACCGTGTGCCGCTTTCGCCAAAAAATTTGCCGTTGCAGGTGCTATCAAAACCACGTCCGCCCAATTCGCCAATGCAATATGTTCAACGTTATAGTTAAACGTTTCTGAAAACATTTCGACTGACACGGGATTTTTTGAAATTTCTTGGAAAGTGCGCGGGGTAACAAATTCGGTTGCGGCGCGTGTCATTACAACTTTAACTTCTGCGCCCGATTTTTTTAAACGGCTGACGACTTCAACGGCTTTATACGCCGCAATTCCGCCCGTTACTCCGATTAAAATTTTTTTGCCTTGCAAATCATTCATTAATAATTTCTCCGTTCATTGAGTAGGTAATTTTCCCCTCAAAAATTTCTTCCATTGCGTCAGTAACGAATTTATTTGAAGGATTTTCGACGTGGCAAGGTTCGCCCGCCAAAAGTTGGCGCGCACGTTTCGACGCCAATACAACCAGTGTATAACGGCTGTGAGTGCGTTTCACCATTTCATCTGTTGAAGGATTGACCATACTTGGAATTAAAATACTCAATTTAAATTACATCTCCTAAAAATTTTTTTGAATAAGCATTTTTTTATCGGCGTTTTGAAAAATTCACTTTTAAAAACTTTTCTATGTTTTGTTGATAAACTATTTTGAAGATTTTTGCAAGTAATTTCTTTTAGCATTGCCGTTTAGTAGTTATGGTCTGTTGAAAAAGTCTGTTTTTAGAAAAATTTTTATTGAACGTACTTTTTCTTTGCTCGTCCAAAGAGCAAACGCTCCTATTCGTCGAATTTGCAAGAAAGACGCTTTTTGCGCGTCCTGCGCGGCATCTTAGTTCTTCGTTCTTATTCGGCGTTTTTTACTACAAAACTATCAAACTATCGCACTACCTCACTACCGCACTACCACACTACCAAACTACAACAAATTTTCAAAAAGATTTTCGTTGCGCTGAACTTTGCAACGTTCGGCGGCAAGAATCATTTTAATTTTTTCAACTGCCGCGTCAACCTTGTCATTAACCACAACATACTGATATTTTTTGCCGGTTGCAATTTCATCTGCCGCCGCTTTAAAACGACGTTCAAAACTTTCCTGCGATTCCGTGCCGCGTCCTTGAATACGATTTTTTAATTCCTCAAGCGACGGCGGCAACAGGAAAATATAAACGCCGTCGGGACGCTTTTTCATTACGTTCAACGCGCCTTGAATGTCAATTTCAAGTATAACATCTTCGCCGCGATTCAAGCGTTCTTCGATTTTATGAATCGGCGTACCGTAAAAATTGCCGTAAACTTCGGCGTATTCCAAAAATTTCCCTTCGGCTATCCAATTTTTAAATTCGTCAACCGTAATAAAAAAATATTCTACGCCGTCAGTTTCACCTGCGCGAGGTTGCCGCGTCGTTGCTGAAATTGAATAAAAAAGAGTCGGAAGTTCGCCGATAAGTTTTTTGCAAACTGTACCTTTGCCGGTACCGCTTGCGCCTGAAATTACTATCAATAAACCTTTTTGCATTTTAAAAACTCCCTGCAAAAACTTTTTCAGCCGCGCCCGTCATATAAATATGATTGTCATTGCGCCAATTAATTTTTAAATCGCCGCCGTCAAGGTGGACGGTTGCAGATTTTTCGGTTAAGCCGTTCAAATTCGCCGCAACGACGGTTGCACAAGTTCCGGTACCGCAAGCCAAAGTTATACCGCTGCCGCGTTCCCAAACTCTCATACGCATTTCATTTCGGCTGATAATTTCCGCAAATTCGGTATTTGTACGGCGCGGGAAAATTTTATGGTTTTCAAATTTTGAGCCGATTTTTTCCAGATTAATTTTGCTTAAATCGTCAACGAAAATGACGCAATGAGGATTTCCCATTGAAACGCAAGTAATTTTGAAAACTTCGCCGTCAACTTCCAACGGCTCGGCGATAACTTTTTCTTTGTCGAAAGTTACGGGAATTTTTTCAGCCACCAAAATTGGTTCGCCCATATCGACTGTAACCAAATTATTTTCAACTTGCACAGTCAAAACACCCGCGCCCGTTTCAACTTTGAGACTGCCGGAATTTTCGCCAAGTACAAATTTCGCAAAGCAACGAATACCATTGCCGCACATTTCCGGCTCGGAGCCGTCCGCGTTGAAAATTCTCATACGAACATCGGCAACCTTCGACGGCAAAACATAAATAACGCCGTCCGCGCCAATTCCAAAATGCCTGTCACACAGTTTTATAATTTTTTCGGCGGCGTCGATATGTTCATCTGCGCGACTGTCGATTAGTATAAAATCGTTGCCGCAACCTTGCCACTTTTCAAATTTCTGCAAATTATCAACTCCAATTTTTTTAGTTACCAAATTTTTTTATTTAAATTAGTACTTGCTGTCTGTTTACTAGGGGCTGTTGAATCAATCTGTTTGTAAAATTTTTTCTTATTAAATTTACTTTTCTTTGTCTTGTCAAAGAAAAGTAAAGCAAATGCTCGTACTCCTCGCATTTGCAAGAAAGACGCGTTTTGCGGTGCTGTTTTTTCGTCCTCGAAAAAAACGCACCGCCCGCGCCGCGCGTCCTGCGCGGCATCTTAGTTTTTCGTTCTCAGTCAGCAAATTTTTTCCCTAGCCCCTAGCCTCTAATCCCTAATTTCATCTGCGCGAGGGACAATCTAATTTATTGCAACTTGCACAAGATTTTTTTGGCTTTATATTTTGAACCTTTGAAATAATTTTTTCAAGCCCGATTATCGCAGTTACAGATTTGCGCGGCACTAACATTAGACTTTCTGTCAGTGACATTCCAATTTCCGGCGCACCCGTAACATAAAAAAAATTTTTTTGATTTTCAAGTTGCCAATCGCCGTAACCGGGACTGAATCTCCAACGCATTTTGAAACTTTCTTTGGCAACTTCCCGCGCTATGGCTTTTTCCAATTCATCTGCCGCTTGCTCAACCGCCGCCGTTGCCGCCGCGTCTAAAAGTACCGATGATACATAATTGCCTGCGTCAAATTTTTTTGTCACTTCGTTTTCAATATTTTCGCCGACTGTTACCGCTATGCACGCTACTTTTTCGCAACCTGCCAGATGATTTTCTATTGATTTGCCGACAATTTCAAACGGCGGCGCAGATTGGATAATGTGATTTTCGCAGTCATAATCGTAAATTTTATAAATGCCGCGCACGTTCAAAAGTAAAATTGCTTCGTCGCAAGCGTCCAAAATATTTTTTTCGTCAAAATTTGCGGCTTTTTTTAAACCGGCGTAGCGTCGAGTTTCGGCGGCGTCTATTTTCAAAATCTGCGCGTTGTAAATCGGCAATATATTCGCTCCCTTCGGTGTAGTGTGATAGTTGGATAGCTAATAGCTAATAGCTTGTAGCCGGTAGCTTGTAGCTTGTAGCTAGTAGCTAACTGCTAACAGCTAACTGCTACCCGCTACAACACTATCACACTATCCAACTAAATAAGCGGTCTGCGACTGCGCTGTAAAGCCTTAGCCGCGTTTGAGCGTCCTTTTTCTTTGTCCATATCGTAAACATACGCCATAACTTCAGCAATCGCCTTGTAAAGTTCCGGCGGTATTTCTCTGTCAATTTCAAG
>CAJOGS010000095.1:5004-11724 GCA_905234045.1 uncultured Selenomonadaceae bacterium
ACGGGAATTGAATTTTGTTGAGCAGTCGCCAAAATATGCTCGGCAACATGCCCCCTGCCTTTAGCAATGACACGCGGCGCAGCGTCTTTCTGCATATCATATTTCAAGGCAACCGCTTTTTGTTCGGCTATTCGCTCCTCTTCAGTTTTAAAGTCTTCGTCCACTTCAATTCCCACCTCCAAATTCTGCATTATTATATTTCCTGCAAACTTTCACGTCAAGCAATTATAGTGGCTAGGGACTAAGGGCTAGTGGTTAGCGGTTTTTGGAAAATTCAAAAATAGTGTAACTTTTGCAAGTACTGTAACCCGGCGGTCACGGACGACTGCCCCGCCGTCGCCTTTCTTTGGTCGAGCAAAGAAAAGTAAATTTAAAAAAACTCTCAGTAAAAAAGATTTTACCAACAGCTCATAAGGCGTGTTGAATAATTGATTGAAATTGCTAACGAATTAATTTTTGTTCTATGATAGCAAAAAGCGTCTTTCTTTTTGGAACTTTTTCAACTAAAGAGCACGCTTGCTTCGCAACCGCGCAGGGCTAGCAAAGAAAAAGTTCGTTAAATTAAAATAAAATTTAAAAACAGATTTTTTCAACACTACATAGCAAAGAAAAAGTACTTTAAATAAAAAAAATTTAAAAATAATTATTCAACAGTACATAAAAAAACTACACTGTTACAAATAAAACTTTTTCCGAAATAATAAAAATTGCCTGTTGACGTGAATATGAAAAAAAGTTAAAATTTAAATGTTACATGGAGGTAACATTTTACCCTTCTTTGAGAGGAGTTTTTAAAATGAAAACTAATACGAAAGTTAAAAATATAAATAAAACTAAAGAGGAGGGGAGGTCTTTGACTAAGAAAGCTGATAAAACGGTTGAAAAAATTCCGGCGGTTGTTTCGTTCATTCTCGTTTCAAAAATAAAACTTTGTTTCCGTGAATGTGCAGCTATCGTGAAAGTTGCTGAAGATACCGCTTGCTTGATTGAAATTGCGGCGGGTACGAAGTCCGGCACGTCTGACAGTATTTTATCTCTGGTAAATTTGGCGATAACTGCAGAAAAATCTTTAGTGCTTACAATTCACGGCGAAAACAACCACGAGGCTTTTAAAAGAGTATCAAAAATTCTCAGCGGTAAATCTGAAGAAAACAGCTGATTGAATAATATTCAAAATTTTTGGGTCGGGAGTTCGCAACTTCCGGCTTTTTTCTTTTGTGAAGGAAAAATTTTCACGGCGCAGAAAAATATTTTAAAAACTTTTTGAAAGGAGAATGTTATGTCGGATTTAAATATTTCACGGAAAAATATTCACACGGTTTTTACAGAGCGCGGCGGCAAATTTCTTATTCCCGATTATCAACGCCCGTATTCATGGGGGAAGGACGAATGTGAAACACTTTGGGAAGACTTGAAAAATTTTGCATTTCCCGAAGAAGACTACTTCGACGACGATAACGACGAATATTTTTTGGGTACGATTGTAACTTTGTATAATCCTGAATACAGACAGACTGAAGTTATCGACGGTCAGCAACGTTTGATAACGCTTTTGCTGTTACTGCGTGCGTTTTATGAAGCGTTCAGCGATAAAACAAGTGACGGTTGCAAAGAAATTGCAAAATGCATCTGGAAAATAAATCCCGACTACACGCCCGATAAATCGCATTTTAAAATAAAATCCGAAGTTGCTACCGATGACGATACCGCCGAATTTAATAAAATTATCGCCGAAGGCGTGACAACGCGAGGAAATAAAAGCAAGTACGCCGAAAATTACCGATTCTTTCAAAAGAAAATTCTTGAAATGAAAATGGATCAAGTGGAGCAATTTTCAATTTTCCCAAAAAGAATTTTAGAAAATTGCATTGTCCTTCCGATCGTTACAAATACTTTCAGCACGGCTTTAAGAATTTTTACCACGCTAAATGACAGAGGTATGCCGCTTTCAGATTCCGACATTTTTAAATCGCAATTTTATAAATTTTTCAAGGCGCAAGGAAAAGAAGCCAAAGAAAATTTCGTCAAGCGTTGGCGGGAACTTGAATCAATCTGCAATGATAATTTTCACCCGCGCCGCTGTACTCCAATGGACGATTTATTTATGAAGTACATGTATTATCTTATTGCGAAGTCTGAAACGAAAAGCGATACTTTTCACGGTCTGCGCGTTTATTACGAAAAAAATAATTACGAAATTTTAAAATCTGAAAAAGTTTTTGAAGATTTGATAACACTTGCAAATTTCTGGAATGATATTGCCCTGCGCGACAGTGAAAGATTTTCGCCACGAATTTTAAAAAGTCTGTACATTTTAAGTTTTTCGCCGTATTCAATTTGGGAAAATATAGTTTCGCTGTATTTTATGGGGAATAAAGATTCACGCGGCAAATTGGACGACGAAAGATTTTATAAATTCTTGAACAAAATAACGGCAATGTTTTTAATGCAGGCGGTAGATCAACCCGGCGTGCAAGCAATTCGCCGCCCGTTTTTCATGGAATTTCAAAATATTCTTCACGACAGAGAATTAAATTTTACAGAATTTATTTTGGACGAGAATAATTTCAGAATAAAATTTACGTCAACAAAATTTTCAAATACAAAGGCAATTACCCGCGCCATTTTGGCATGGTGGCTTTTTCAAAATGAAAAGCAAGAATTGCCGCCGCTTGGTACAAAATTGGAAATTGAACACATTTACGCAAAAAAGCGGCACGAAATGGAGCCGTTGCCGCATGAATCTTTTTTGGAATGGTTCGGCAACAAGGCTCTTTTGGAAAAAAATATAAATATTCGTGCGTCAGATTATCGTTTTGCCGACAAGAAAAAATATTATCTCGGTAAAACCAACAAAAAAAATGAAATACCGACATTTAATTTGGAGTTGCAAAATTTGGCGGTAACGCACGAAGATTTTGATGCAAATGACATAAGAGAACGCAACAAAAGAATTTCCGACAGTTTTATAAATTATCTGTTGCAAAATAACTTATTGCGGACAGTGCAGGAAGAAAAATAATTTTCGCCGAATATACTTGAAATATTTTTACAAGGAGAGCTGATTTTGGATAGAAAATTAACATTAGGCGTAATTGCAGGAATTTCCGCGCTTTTAATTGCATTTGGAGGTTACAAACTTTTAATTTCCGGAAGAAATACGCCGGAATATGCCCTGCAAATCGTCGAAAAATCTGTTGAAAATCACAACAAGGCAGATTTTTACAAGGTTGTAAATTTGGAAAGTATTTTGGACGACAGCTACAGCAGCCTTGTTGCCGGCGTTACCGACGCGGATCAAACTATGACTGAAGACGCAAAGGCGGCTGTAAAAAGTTTTACCGAAATGTTGCGGGAACCGTTACTTTTGAGTTTAAAAGCGGCGATTGATTCTTACATTGAAACAGGCGAATTTAACAAGGAAGAAAACGCAAGCATTAAAACACTTTTGGAGCGAACCGGCTTAGATAAATTCAAATACCAAAAGATTGAAAACGTGGCGATTAATCCAAAAAATTCAAACGAGGCAACGGCAAGAGTTAATGTTTTTCATACTGAATTGAATGAAGTTATTTTGTTTAATATATCTTTGGAACGCAACGAAAATAACGAATGGCAAATTGTCTCAATCCAAAATTTTCAGCAGTTTATTGACAAGTTAAATGCTTTTCGCCGCGCTCAACTTGATGAATATATTGCTAAATCTGATGAAATTATCAAACGCCATGAAAATTCGGCTTATGACAACGAATTAAAATATCATGAAATTTTATCGCGTGGCACTTTGGGACAAGATGAAATTCGTACCGAAATTAAAAATTTAATGCTTGAAGTTGTCAAAAAAGATTGGGAACAACGCAAAGAAGAACTTTCCGCGCTGGAAATTCCAAACGGTGCAAAAACTTTACACCATTTGAGAATAAAAATTTGTGATTTAGAAATTGGATATGCTGAAGACTACGCGCAATGGATGGACGATAAAAAAGCTGAAACTGCAAAGTCTGCCGATGAAAAAAAGGCGCGCGCCAAAACTTTGAAGACTGAAGAACATTCGCTTTATCGCAGATTGTCTAATCAGGAGTGGGACGATGAATATTAATTTTGTATGTCTTGGAAATACTTGCCGTTCGCCAATGGCGGAATTTATTATGAAAAATTTGGTACAACAAGCGGGATTGGCAGATAAAATTTCTGTTTCGTCAAGCGGAACTTTTGCAGATGAATTTTCACATATTCACTGCGGCACTTGTCACGAACTTACAAAGCACGAAATACCTTTTGACGATAACAGAGTTTCAAAAAGATTCAGACGCGCCGATTATTCAAAGTACGATTTAATAATCGGCATGGACGTTGGGAACATTTGGGACATAAAAAATATTGTCGGAGGAGACCCCGACAATAAAATTTTCCTTATGATGAGTTTTTGCGGCGAAAACAGGGACGTTGACGATCCCTATTATACCGATAAATATTCTGTAACTTACAATGATATTAATCGTGCTTGCAAAGCATTGCTGAAAAAAATATCGCAATCTTAAAAAATTTTATGCAGTCAACAATGACTGCGTTTTTTTTTGCAATTTTGAAAATTACATTTCAAAAATTTAAACTTAATTTTCTTCGTTCGGTAGTAGTTAGTGGTTAGCAGGTAGTAATGTTGAAAAATTCAAAATCCGCAAAGTGCGGACGGTTTGTAGTGTGGTAGTTCGATAGTTTTGTAGTTTGATAGTTTTTACTATCCCACTATCCAACTACTTTTGCTTCGGAAAAAAGAACGTACATTTAAAAAATAAAAAAATTTGTATTGTTCAACGCGCCCTAACAACTAGGGGCTGTAGAATAAATCTGTTTTTAAAAATTCTTTTTTTATTTAACGAACTTTTTCTTTGTCTTGTCAAAGAAAGTAGCTTGTAGCTAGGGCGTGTTGAAAAAGTCTGTTATCAAGTTTTTGGTTGAAAGTTTTTATATCTTTAACGTACTTTTTCTTTGTTGCGTCAAAGAAAAAGTACAGCAAATGCTCGTACGTCCTGTGCGGCATCTTAGGTTTTCGCTATCATCGAACAAAAAATAATTCGTGAATCAGCATTTTTAATCAATTTTTCAAAACTCCCTAGTAGCTACCCGCTACCCGCTAATTAACAGCTGACTTTTTCAATTTCTGCGGAAATTTTGTTGCAAATTTTATCGAGTTGCAATTTGTTTGGACCTTCAGCCATAACTCTGATAAGAGGTTCAGTGCCGCTTGCGCGTACCAAAATACGCCCGCTTGTACCAAGTTCAGTTTCACCTTCCGTAATGGCGCGTTTCACTGCGTCAGAATTTTTGTAGGCGTCTCTGTCCTTGACGCGAATATTAATCAGCACTTGCGGAAAAGTCGTCATCATTTTATTAAGTTCGGCGGCAGATTTTTTAGATTTTTTCATTGCGGTTAAAACTTGCAACGCAGTAATCAAGCCGTCGCCGGTCGTCGAATAATCGCTAAAAATAATGTGTCCCGATTGTTCGCCGCCGAGTTTGTAGCCGTTCGCCTTCATATTTTCCAAAACGTACCTGTCGCCGACTGCGGTAATTTCGTAGCGTCCGCCCAAATTTTCTATCGCCTGACGAAAACCGATATTTGCCATAACCGTTGTAACAACCGTATTATTTGGCAGTGCGCCCGCGTCTATCATCAATTTTGCACACATTATCAAAATATGGTCGCCGTCAATCAAATCACCGTTTTCATCAATGCAGAGACAGCGGTCGGCGTCGCCGTCGTGTGCAATTCCAATATCAGCTTTTTTGCGTAAAACTTCAAGCCGCAAATTTTCAATGTGCGTGGAGCCGCAATCATCGTTGATATTAATCCCGTTCGGTTTATTGCCTGTCACAATAACTTCTGCGCCGAGTTTTTCCAAAACTGCAGGCATTGCCTCATAAGCCGCGCCGTTTGCACAATCCAACGCGATTTTCATACCGTCAAAACGTTCGGTAGTTGTAGCGGTTACAAATTCGATATAGTCCTTCAAAAGATCGTGGCGGTGTTCAACGTCGCCGATTTTTGCGCCGGTAGGTTTTTCAAATTTGTCATCAGATTCAATTTGATGCACGATATTTTCAATTTCATCTTCAACGGCGTCAGGCAATTTGTAACCGTCGCCGCCAAAAAATTTTATGCCGTTGTCATAAAAAGGATTGTGAGACGCAGAAATTACGATACCCGCCGCCGCGCCGATTTTTTTAACGAGATATGCAACTGCAGGAGTCGGAATAACGCCCGCCAAAACTGCGCGCCCGCCTGCTGAACAAATTCCCGCAGTCAATGCGGCTTCAAACATTTCGCCGGAAATTCTTGTGTCACGTCCAATTAAAATTTTCGGTTTATCCTCTGAACGTTTACCAAAATACAAAGTTGCGGCTCGTCCCAATCTGTAAGCCAATTCAGGTTGAAGTCCAACATTCGCTTCACCGCGTACACCGTCTGTTCCAAACAATCTTGACATTTAAAAATTTCCTCCTTCAAAATCAGGTTTACCGTTTTTATCATTACAAGACATTCTGCAATTTGGAAAATTACTGCAACTCCAAAATTCGCCGTTCCTGCCGCTGCGTTTAACCATAAAGCCGCTTTTACATTTTGGACAGGGAATTTTGCTTTCTTCGGCAGTTTTCAAATTTTCTAAATCAGGCTTGCCGTTTTTATCGTTGCAAGTAGTTTTGCAATTTGGAAAATTA
>CAJOGS010000095.1:11807-17100 GCA_905234045.1 uncultured Selenomonadaceae bacterium
TTCAAATTTTCTAAATCAGGCTTGCCGTTTTTATCGTTGCAAGTAGTTTTGCAATTTGGAAAATTACTGCAACTCCAAAAATCGCCGTTCCTGCCGCTACGCTTAACCATAAAACCGCTTTTACATTTCGGACAGGGAATATCGCTTGTTTCGGCAGTCTTCAAATTTTCTAAATCAGGTTTGCCGTTTTTATCGTTGCAAGTAGTTTTGCAATTTGGGAAATTATTACAACTCCAAAAATCGCCGTTTTTGCCGCTGCGCTTAACCATAAAACCGCTTTTACATTTCGGACATGGAATATCGCTTGTTTCGGCAGTCTTCAAATTTTCTAAATCAGGTTTGCCGTCTTTATCGTTGCAAGTCGTTTTACATTTGGGAAAATTACTGCAACTCCAAAATTCGCCGTTTTGACCGTTGCGTTTAACCATAATTCCGGTTTTACAACGCGGACAAACTACGACGCCTTCAGCAGGTTTTATTTTTGCAGTTTCCGCCTTTTTACAGAGAATTTTTGTAAATTGTACCTGCCCTGACAAAAATTCGTCAAGTGTGCCTTCGCCTGCGCTCATTGAGTGCAATTTATCTTCCCAAATTGCCGTAGCGTCGGGAAAAGTTATATCATCAGGCAACAGATCAATCAACATAAATGCTTTTTCAGTCGGTTGCAGAGATTTTTTATTTCTGCCGCTCATAAATTTCAGAAAACCGCGTTTAATTAAATCGTCGATAATTTGCGCGCGCGTCGCCTCTGTGCCGATGCCGTAAACATCTTTCAGTTGCTGTTGCACGTCAGGATTTTTAACGTATTTATGAATATCTTTCATACCTTGCACGAGACTTGACGCGGTAAAGCGTGGCGGCGGCTCGGTAGTACTTTTTTTGAGTTCAGAATTTTTATAAGTTACGGCGTCGCCCTTTGCCACTTTCGGCAAATTCTGTGCAACTTCGTCATCAGATTTCGCACGCGCCATAACATAAAATTCACGCCATCCGATTTGTTTTGTAACCTTGCCACGCGCCGAAAATTTTTCTTTCTTGTAGTCAACTTCGATAATAGTTTCGTCGTAAATGTGGAGGTTGTAAAATTGCACGGCGTAATTTTTTGCAATGAGTTTGTAAATATTCATTTCAATTTGACTCAAGCCGCCGCTAACCGCCTTCATAGTCGGGATAATTGCATGGTGCGCCGAAATTTTTTTATTGTTCCATGCGTAGGATTTAATTTTTGCGTCGGCGTGGTCTGCAAGTTTTTTTAAATTTTCGTCGGTAGTTTGTTGCAGATTAGCCAAAATTTTTTTAGCGTCGCCAAATTGAGTAGTCGGCAAAAATTGGCAGTCTGAACGCGGATATGTCGTTAATTTTTTTTCGTAAAGAGACTGCGCGGCGTCCAAAACTTGTTGCGGCGTATAGCCGAACATTTTACCGGCGGCAATTTGCAAAGTCGATAATGAAAACGGCAATGGTTGATATTCTTTTTTCTCGGTAGTTTTGCAACTTGAAATTTTACCGTCAAGCGGCGGCGTTGAAAATTTTTCTCTGTAACTTTCGGCAAAATTTTTATCAATTAATCTGCCTTCGCTGTCAAAATGTTTCAAATCGTCGTTTTTCGGTTTCCACTTCGCAACAAATGAGCCGTTTTCGTGTTGGAACTTTGCAAAGATATTGAAAAAATCTACCGGCTTAAAATTTACAATTTCTCTTTCACGGCGAACGACAAGCGCAAGCGTCGGCGTCTTTACTCTGCCGATAGGAAAAACTTCATTATGTCCCGAACGGCGGGCGGCTAAAGTGTAAGCGCGTGAAAGATTCATACCTATAAGCCAATCTGCGCGACTTCTTGCAAGTGCGGACTGTTTCAAATTAAAAAATTCTTTGTTGTCGCGCAGATTTTCGTTAGCGCGTTTAATGCTTGTTTCGTCCAGTGCGTTCAACAAAATTCTTTTGACAGGCTTTTTGTTCCCGACGAAATCTAAAACTTCATCAACCAAAAGTTGCCCTTCTCTGTCAGGGTCGCCCGCGTGAATAATTTCATCAGCTTTTTGAATTAAATTTTTTACAATTTGGAACTGCGCGGCGGTATCAGGATTTACTTCCAACTTCCAAACTGTTGGAACAATCGGCAGATCTTCCACGCGCCAATTTTTATATTTGGCGTCGTAACTTTCAGGTTCAACCTGCCGCAAAACGTGCCCTACAAGCCACGTTACCACGCCGCCCGCAGTTTTTATAAAGCCGTTGCCATTTTGTGGATTTTTAAGACAGGCGGCAATTTCTCGCGCCATGCTCGGCTTTTCGGCTATGTACAATCTCAATTTATCACTCCCTTAAATTTCAACTAATTTTTCTACTTTGGCAGTGATTTTCCCTCTAAATAAATTTTTCTTGACATAATAATTTTTACGTGGTATATTATCGCCGTTCGCACGGAAAGTTGTCCGAGTTGGTCGAAGGAGCACGACTGGAAATCGTGTAGGCGTTGATAGCGTCTCGAGGGTTCGAATCCCTCACTTTCCGCCATTTTCTTTTTCAAGAAAGTTCCGGTTGTGAGCGCAGAAACTCAATTCTTCTGAACATTTTTACCCGTACTGACAATCTCGCCAGGGCATACGCAGCAACGAGAGTCCATTGTAGCGCGGTAGGCTTCAGATTATGGGGTTGGGTTTTTGCGCTGACACTCGGAGCTTTTTTAAGTTTAAAATATTTTGTAAATCAAAAAAGCCCGCCAAATTTGGCGGGTTATTTTTTTAGATATTTATGGCGTGTTGAAAAATTGATTGAAATTGCTGACGAATTAATTTTTGTTCGATGAGAACGGAAAACTAAGATGCCGCGCAGGACGCGCGGAGAAAATGCTCTTATTCATCGCATTTGCAGGCAGGTGCGTTTTTTTCGCGGACGAAAAAACAGCACCGCAAAAAGCGTCTTTCTTTTTGGTACTCTTTGACAAGACAATGAAAAAGTACGTTAAATATATAAAAAATTTCAAGAAAAAATCAAATTTTACTGATGAATTTTTGTTTCTGAAATTTTTTTAAATGTACTTTCTTTTTTCCGAAGAAAAAGTAGTTGGATAGTTGGTTAGTGGGATAGTGCGGTAGTGCGGTAGTAAAAACTATCAAAATAACTACTAACCACTAACCACTATTTGCCTGTTAAACGATTTGCACAGGCTTTAAATTCGGCAATAATTTTTTCTTCGTCAAGAGTTTTCAATTCTCGATTCTGCATTAAAATTTTGCCGTCAACAATTACCGTATCAACCGAAGATGAATTTGCAGAATAAACCATCAGCGAAACCGGATTATAGCACGGTTGCCAATCAACGCCGCTCATATCAAACAAAGTTATATCTGCCTTGTAACCTGCCTCAAGTTTTCCAATATCAGAAATACCGACAGCCGCCGCGCCATATTCTGTTGCCATTTTAACCGCCTCAAATGCCGGAATTTCTAAAGGATTCAGCGTGTCAACTTTATGCAACAGTGCCGCAAGTCTAATTTCTTCAAGCATATCTAAATTATTGTTGCTTGACGCGCCGTCAGTTCCCAAGCCGACAACTATATTTTCTTTCAGCAGTTTTGGAACGGGCGCAATTCCGCTGGCAAGTTTCATATTACTGCCGGGATTATGTGCAACGCGAACTTTTTTCGACTTCATAATTTCAATTTCGTTATCGCTCAAATGGACGCAGTGCGCCGCCAACATTCCCAACTCCAATAAACCTGTCTCTGCAACAACTTCAAACGGTCGCTTGCCGTAGTCTTTCATTACGCTTGAAATTTCGTCCTGCGTTTCATTCATATGCATATGAATTTCTGCGCCGAGTTCGCCCGCCGTCTTTGCAATTTTTTTCAAATATTCAGGCGGACAACTATAAACCGCGTGAGGACCAAACATAACTTTAATTCTGCCGTCCGCCTTGCCGTGCCAATCTTTGAAAAGTTCAATGTTATCTGCCAATCGCTTTTCGTCATTAAAAATTTCACAGCGACTAAGGACACCGCGCAGTCCGGATTTTTCTACAATCTTTGCAACTTCCTCCATATTAGGTCCGTACATATCGGCAAAAGTTGTAGTGCCGCTTTTAATCATTTCTACGGCGGCAAGTTCCGCGCCAATACGAATATCTTTAGCTTGCATTTTGCCTTCGATTGGCCAAATATCTTTGTTAAGCCAATCCATTAATGCTTTATCGTCAGCATAACTTCTAAGCAACGTCATTGAAGCGTGCGTGTGCGCGTTAATAAATCCCGGTACCGCAAATTTTCCGCGCCCGTCAATCACGTTTGCGCCTTCAGCCGGTGAATTGTCAATTTTTGAAATTTTATTGCCGCTGATGAAAATATTTGCAGTTTCAACTGCGCCGTCCGGTTTGAGTACCTGCACATTTTTTATAACTAAATCGTATGCCATTTTTTTACCTCCAAATGAAATATTTGGAAACATTGTAAAAGCTAATGTACTT
Source organism: uncultured Selenomonadaceae bacterium (assembly GCA_905234045.1). Lineage (GTDB taxonomy): Bacteria > Bacillota > Negativicutes > Selenomonadales > Selenomonadaceae > Quinella. The sequence continues at coordinate 16,273 of CAJOGS010000095.1, forward strand.
GCCGTCAAGTTAATAAATGTCCTTCGTGAAATTTCTATAGCGCATCATTCTTTTAATAAAAAAAGCCTTTGCAGTTCGTAACAGATAATTTTAAATTTTTAAAATTATTTACTGCATAACCGCAAAGGAAATTAATTTTTATATTTTATTAAAAATTATTGAAGTTGAGCTGCAACTTCAGCGGCGAAATCAGATTGTTTCTTTTCGATACCTTCGCCGAGTTGGTAGCGTGTGAAGTTCAAAACTTTCACTTTGCCGAGAATATCTTTAACGGTCTTTTCGTTGTCTTTAACAAAAATTTGTTCGATAAGGCAAACTTCTTTGTAGAATTTGTTAATGCGCCCTTCAACCATTTTGTCAACGATTTTTTCAGGCTTGCCTTCTTCAAGAGCTTGTTTACGAAGAACTTCTTTTTCGTGTTCGAGTTCAGCCGCGTCAACGCTGTCACGGTCGATAGCTGAAGGATTGGACGCCGCAATTTGCATTGCAACATCTTTGCCGAGTTCATCAGTACCGCCGGAAAGTTCGACGAGGACGCCGATTTTTCCGCCCATATGAATATAGCTGACAACTTTTTCGCCTGCGTAACGTACAAAGCGGCGGATAGAAATTTTTTCGCCGATTGTAGCAGTAGCTTCAGTTACGAGGTCGGCAACAGTTTTCTTGCCTTCAACAACGCTTGCATTTAAAGCGTCGAGGTCTGCAGGATTTGCTTTTGCAACATGTTCGGTAATTTTCTTAACCAATGCACGGAAATCTGAATTGTTTGCAGTGAAGTCAGTTTCGCAGTTAATTTCAACAACTGCGCCGACTTTGCCGTCTTCTGAA
>CAJOGS010000096.1 GCA_905234045.1 uncultured Selenomonadaceae bacterium
TATTTAGTTTCAAAATCGCCGCTTAAAGCTGTAGGATATTCAACCAAATATAAAACTTCTTCCAAAAGTTCATCGGAAATTTCAGCCTTGCCGCCGCGTTCATCTGCAACTTTTTCAATTTGTTCAACAATCATTGCGCGGCGTTGATTCTGATCTGCTATTACAAAATGTTCTTCGCAGTCGCAAATATAACTGTCAGCAGATTCAATTACAAAATCGCCGTCGCTCAAAGTTCTATGCCCGCGTGAAGTGTTGCCGCTCTTGACGTTCGCAACTTCAAAAGAAATAATTTCCGCGCCGTACAACGCCACAATCCAACGTAAAGGACGAATAAATTTAAAATCCAAATTGCCCCAGTGCATATTATTTGGGAAACTTAAATCACAAATAATTTTCGGCAGGAGCGTTTGCAAAATTTCTGTGGCGGCTTTGCCTTTTTCATGAACAACCGCATAAATATAGCCGTCACGAGTGATTAAATCTTCGGGATTAATTTTTTGCCCGCGTGCAAATCCAACAGCCGCCTTTGTATATTTTCCTTCGGCGTCAATCGCAATTTTTACCGAAGGACCTCTTTTTTCTTCTTCAACGTCGGCTTGACTGTCCGCCACGTCCTTTACAAATAATGCAAGGCGGCGCGGCGTGCCGAATGTAAAAGTTTCGCCGAAATTGATTCTGGATTCTTTCAAATTTTTTTCGGCTAATTCTTTCAACTGATTTAAAATTTGCGGCATTGCGTGCGCGGGAATTTCTTCAGTGCCAATTTCCAATAATAAATTTTTTGTCTCCATTACGCGCCCACCTCCGAATTTTTCTTCAGTAAAGGATAGCCCATTTTTTCGCGTTGCTTTAAATATTCTTCAGCGCACATTCTGGCAAGTTTGCGAACGCGCCCGATAAATGCAGTGCGTTCACTGACAGAAATTGCGCCGCGTGCGTCCAACAAATTGAACGTGTGCGAACATTTCAAAACATAATCATAGGCGGGGTGAACATAGCCCAATTTGATAACGCGCACCGCCTCCGCCTCGTACTTTTCAAATAAATCAAACAAAAGTTTTTCATCTGAAATATCAAAAGCGTAGGTAGATTGTTCAAATTCGTTTTTGTGGAAAACGTCGCCATAAGTTATGCCGTTGCCCCATTCCACGTCGTAAACATTTTCGACGCCTTGAATGTACATTGCCAAACGTTCCAAGCCGTAAGTTATTTCAACGGCGGTAGGTTTAATGTCTTGACTGCCTACCTGCTGAAAATATGTAAATTGCGTAATTTCCATACCGTCAAGCCAAACTTCCCAGCCGAGTCCCCACGCGCCCAAAGTCGGTGATTCCCAGTTATCTTCAACAAATCTGATGTCGTGCTTTTCTTTTTCCAAACCGATAGCCGCCAAACTTTCAAGGTACAATTCTTGAATATTATCCGGCGAAGGTTTCATAATCAGCTGAATTTGATGATGCTGATACAGGCGGTTGGGATTATCGCCATAACGCCCGTCAGCAGGTCTGCGCGAAGGTTCAATATAAACAACATTCCAGGGTTCAGGTCCCAAAACGCGCAAAAACGTAAATGGATTCATTGTGCCCGCGCCTTTTTCAACGTCGTAAGGCTCGGCAATTATGCAACCTTTATCAGCCCAAAATTTTTGCAACTTAAAAATTAAGTCTTGGTAATTCATTTAACTGAATCAGCCTCCTTTGTGCAAATAAAAAAAATTCCTGTAAATTATATGGAATTGCCGCCGCTGTGTCAACGCGGCATTTTCTATAATTTTTTAACCTCAAAATTAATTTTATATTTTGAAAAATTTATGAAGTGGAAATTTTGGCAGACAATTTTAATTTCATAAAATTCCATTCGGTCAGGGCGTGTTGAAAAATTATTTTAACTGCTGATGAATAACGAAATAAAAAACGCGGACTAAGCACGGTAAACTAAGTGCGCGCACGGATGCGCGCTCACACGGCGCGGCACGCAGCGCACTTGTGCCGCAAAAAACTCCTTTCTTTTTGGTACTTTTTCTTTGGAGCAGCAAAGAAAAAGTACATTTAAAAAATAAAAATAACAAAAAAGTTGTATTATTCAACAACACCCTGTTTCAGGCAAAAGAATTTTATTATTGCCGCCGCTGTGTCAATGTGGCATTTTCATAATTTTTTTACCTCAAAAGCAATTTTATATTTTGAAAGATTTTTTGAAGTGGAAATTTTGGCAGACAATTTTAATTTCATAAAATTCAATTCATTTTCCTTAGTTTCAGGCAAAAGAATAAGAATTTTATTTTTGCCGCTGTGTGCTATGCAATCGCTGACACGCAAATTAAATTTCGCCAATTCAATAATTTCATCTGCAATGCTTTCATCGTCTGTATCAACATTTATCGTCAAAAGTTGAACATCTTTTCTGTAAGCTGTAACCATTCTGACGGCGTGGCGATAAATAATTTTGAAAGCCTCAAAATCCACAACATACGCGCCGACGATATTTCTTTCGCCGAGAATTTGAGTTATATCTGTAGGAATTTCCAAAGTCTCGGTGTCTTTTTCTTCATCGTTAAAAATACTGTAACCGTGCTTGCCGTTCTGTTTGATTTTGTATAAAGCACTATCCGCCTTTTTGAAAATATCTGCAAAATCTGTGCCGCAATGCGGAACAAATACCGCGCCAATCGAAACGCCGAGCGGAATATTCATATTTTCGCCCATAAGTTTTTTTGCCACGTCAGTAATTTTTTCATTCAGATATTTAGTTTTATTGGCAACGGCTTTTTCAGAATTTACATTTTGGCAAAATGCAACAAATTCATCGCCGCCCATTCGCCCGACTAAATCTGATTCTTGGGTAATGTGTCTTAGAATTTCAGAAAAAGCAATTAAAATTTTATCGCCCATTGCGTGCCCGTGAATGTCGTTGACGAGTTTAAAACTGTCCAAATCAATCATCAGAAAAACGCCGCCGGACTTCGCACAGATTTTTTCCATTTCACGAGTTGCCGCCGCTTTATTCAAAAGCCCCGTCATTGTGTCAATATCTGCCGCCTGTTGCAAATTTTGCACTTTGTCCAGATTTTCCAGAATATTTGACACGCGCCGCATTAAAATATCAGCTTTTAACGGCTTGCGAATATAATCAGCCGCGCCAATTTCAAAGCCGTGACTTTCGCTTTCGTCGCTGTCATCTGCCGTCATGAACATTATCGGCACTGCGCCTGAAGTTTTTTCTTGCAGGATTCTGTGCAATTCGTAACCGTCCATTTCAGGCATCATTAAATCTGACAAAACCATATCGGGTTTTTCGGTTTCAAAAATTTTAATCGCCTCTGCGCCACTGGACGCGCAAACAATTTCATATTTCGTTGACAGAACTTTTGAGGCGATTTTCTGCATCATAATTTCATCGTCAACTATCAATATCTTTTGCATTTGAAGTCTCCCTCAACCAGTTACCAATTTGATTTAAAAATTTTTCGTAGCTGATTATAAATTCATCGTGATTATTTTTCAAATCGCCAATGCGGTTTTCTTTTGCGGCGAACTCTTGAGCCTTTGCTTTTTCGCTGAAACTTTCCGCGCCTATTACCAGCGAAGTACTTTTTAGCGCGTGTACCAAAATTCGATAATTTTTCCAATCTTCGGCGGCGTAGAAATTATTTATTTCAGAAATTTTATTGCCTTCAAAAAATTCCTTTACCATTTCGACAAAGAAACTCTTGCTGTCCATACAGCACAGCATAGCGGCATCAAGATTTATTTCGGGACAAAATTGCGCCAAAATTTTTTTCTCGGCATTTGAGAAAGTATCTTCTGCAACTTCTTCAGTTTCTTCAACTTCAGGAATTTTTTCATCTTCAGAAAGTGTTTCAGCGGCAGGAATTTTTTCATCTTCAGAAAGTTTTTCAGCGGCAGTAATTTTTTCGGCAACTTGCGAAGTTTTAGCCTTCAAAATTTCTTCCAAATATTTTTTCAACATTGTATCCAATTCGCCGGGATTAATCGGCTTTGTAAGGTAGTCATTAAAGCCGCTCTTCAAATAAAATTCCCTTGCGCCGCTTATGGCGTTTGCCGTCAATGCAATTATGATTGTACCTTCAGCCAATTTTTCAGTCTTGATTCTATTCAAAACTTCGATACCGTCAATTTCTGGCATCATATGATCCAAGAAAATTATATCGTAGTGATTTTTTTTCAAAAGTTCCAAACAGTCGCTGCCGCTTTCAGATAAATCCGGTACAACGCCGTTAAATTTCAAAATTCCGCGAATAACTTTCAGATTCATTGTATTATCATCGACGACAAGAATTTTTGCCTTTGACGCATCAAAATAAGTTTTATTTTTTATGTCAGTTTCAATTTTTTCGCTGTTGTAACGCTTGTAATTTTCAATCGGCGTTTTGTCCAAAATTTTTTGGTGAAGTTTAAAGGAAAAAGTTGAGCCTTCGCCATACACGCTTTCAACTTCCAATTTGCTGTCCATCATTATCAAAAGTTTTTGAACTATCGAAATTCCCAAGCCGGTTCCTTCAATGTTGCGATTTTTTTCTTCATCAAGGCGAACGAATGAAATTGAAAGTTTTCCTATATCCTCCTGACGAATACCAATGCCGGTATCTTTTACAGAGACTAATATTTCAATATTTTCATCGTCCATTGAAAGAATTTTTACTTTAAAATCTACCGTGCCTTTTGGCGTATATTTTATTGCGTTCGTCAAAAGATTTGTGGCAATTTGTTTTATTCTTAAATCGTCGCCGAAAAGCAGGCGCGGCAAATTTTTATCAACTTCAATCATAAGATCTAAGCCTTTTTTGCTTGCACGTTCAGACGCCATTGTTACAAGGTCGTTGATTAAAATTGCAGTTTCGTATCTTACGGGAACAATTTTCATCTGTCCGTTTTCAATTTTTGAAAAGTCCAAAATCGAATTTATCAGACTCAACAAAGTACGTCCCGCACTCTGAATATTTTCCGAGTATTCCAGAATATCTTTATTTTTACTTTCGCGCAGAATTAATTCATTCATGCCCAAAACTGCATTCATCGGCGTTCTTATTTCGTGTGACATTTGCGCCAAAAATTGGGAACGCGCTTTAGCTGCCAAATTTGCTTGATCGGCGGCTGATTTTAATCTTTTGTTTACGTCTTTTTGCCAATTCAAAATTTTTTCAATCAGCACGATAACCAATGCAATACAAATTATCAAAAGTAAAATGAAGAGAATACCCAAATTTATTGTACTGCCGTAAATGTCCCACCAACTTTCACCGACAATAACCATAAAGTTTGAAAGTTCGTTTTTCTTTGAAAGGCACGCCATTTTTTCATTGGCATAATCATTCACGACAAAAACTTTTCCCACGTTGTCGTAAGCCTTGCGATATTCTGTATCTTCAATTTTTGTACTTGTTTTGGTGTTCATCTGATAATCTCTGTTTGGGTGGCTGACAATTACGCCGTCTTTATCGACAAGGAAGGCGTAACTTTTTTGAGTATAGCTTTCGTCGAGAATGTGAATTAATTTATCGAGGAAAAAATCTGCTGCGAAAATTCCTATAAATTCATTATTTTTATCATAAACCATTTGCGACATTGTAACGCAATAAAGCCCTGTCTGCACGTCATAATATGGCGGCGAAATACAAAAGCCGTCTTCAGATTCTTCTGCTCCAATGTACCATGGGCGCGTTTCAGTTCGGAAATCAGGCGAAGGAATCCAGCCGTTATTCATCATTATGGGAACTTCAAAAGCAGGATTCGCCATGTAGCAAACTGAAATTTCATCATATTTAACTTTGAAATCGTTCAAAAATTTTATTGTTTCGTCGTAGTTTTTCAAAATTTCCGGATTGACGGCTATAACATTCGCCATAGAATTTACAATGTTTTTCTGACGTTCCATCCAATTTGAAAGTTGAAATTCGTACTCATCAACTTCACGGTTCATTTTTGTATCTCCCCAATTTATCGTGGTATTGATACAAAAAATCATGCTGACGACTATGGCAAAAATTACGACAATAATAATTCCGATTCGCGCAGATTTACTGGCGTCCGACATTTCTTGATCATGTAAGATTTTTGTATCGTCATCTGCAATGGCGTTGTTCGACACGATATTTGAAAACGAAAAAAGATTTTCAAGCATATCAGAAAGTTGCAAGGCTGATTCTTGAACTTGAGCCGCCATTTCTAAAGGTTCTGTGTCTGATTTAACCGCGCCCATTTTTGATAATTTCAAAATTCTTCTGAGTGGAGTTTTTAATTCTCCCGACAAATTTGAAAGAAATTCTTCTTTTGCGCGGAGGGCGTTTTCACTTTCCAAACGGTGTGCAACACTTCTAAGGTAGAAAAAGACAATAACAAACAACATTGCCAAGCTGATAACGAAAGTTAAAACAGTTTGGCGGTAACTTTCTTTGTAAAGTGTGAAATTATCAACGCCGACAATCATATACCAGCCATTTTTTGTTTGACTGCTGAAAATTGTATATTCTTCGCCGTCAATTTCAACCAAAAAACTTTCATGATATGGATTTTCTGTAACGCGCTCCAAAATTTCTTGATATTGCGGCAGTTTCTGTGAAAGTTTTTGACTGACCAAATTCATATCGGTATAGCCGTCAATCATACCGTTTTGGCTGACAATTAACGCCGTGCGGGTACTTCCTTCAGTCATTTTGGTAATTGTTTCTTGTAAATCTTCAAGGTAAAAATCCAGTGCAACGACGGTTTCTTTATCCTGCAAAGTCTTTGAAATGGTTAAACAAATACCGTTGCCCGCCGCGTCGGGATATGGTTCAGTTATAAAAATTTTTTCCGAATTTGCAACCGCGCCAATATACCAAAGGCGTTCCGTCGCATTGTAGGTGTTCGGTCTGTCAAAATCCGGAATAATCGTTAATTTGTTATTTGCAATGTATGTATTGAAACAGACGCCGTTAAAAATTAGTCCGGCTTCTTTTTTCTTTTGATAGAAAAATCGTGTCAGTTCTTCCGGCGTGGCTCCTTCAGCCATTAATTTTTCTGTTGCATCTGCAAGTTTTATCGTGGCGTTTTCATAATTTAAAATTTTGCCTTCTATATCATTGCGAATTTTTTCTATTTGCATACGTCCAATTTCTTCAATTTGATTGGAAGTCATTTGAAAAATTAATCTGACGTTCATTGCAATAACGAACAGAAAAAGCAATGTGATAACTGATATAACTATAAAATCTGTTGGTTTTGCACGTTCAAGTATTTTTCTATATTGCATAAAATATCCTGCCTTTCAGATATATTATACTGCTTTTACAGAAAAAGAAAACCGCCAATTTTTGACGGCAAGATAGTTTTTTTTATTTAATTTTTGTTGCAGAGTTTTTTTATTTTAAATGTGTTTTTCTGCTGAAAATTTTTTAATTATAGCGTGTCGGTAAAATCCTACTTTGTGAATTTTTTTTATATTGAACGTACTTTTTCTTTGCTCGTCCAAAGAAAAGTAACAAAAGAAAAAGCGTTTTTGCGGTGCTGTTTTTTCGCTATCATCGAACAAAATTTTTCGCTAATCATCAGAAATTAACTACCACACTACCACACTATCTAACTATAACACTACCACACTAAATAATATTTTTCTCGTAAGCGTCATACAGAGCTTTTAATTCTTCAACCTTGTTATAAATTTCAGTCTGTAATACCGACGCTTTATCATATTCGCCTTTTGTCAGCGCGGTTATTAATCTTGTGAATAAAGATTTTTCGTCGATAGAATCTTTGGCAAGTTCTGCGCGAAGTTGGAAAATTTTATTCCAGTTATAGGCGTCTTGGTCAGTTACAAAATCTGAATGAATTTTTTTCGCCTTGCGAACAATGCCGCGCATTTCCGGCAAAATTCTAGAAATTAATTCAGTCTTCCAACGAATTAACGCGCCTTCACGGAAACCGGCGATAATTTTTTCTTGCAACGCGCCGCCGCTTGAAATTACTTTCACTTTGTCGGGATATTTATCAAATGCCGACATATTTTCCCAAACAGTTTCAGGCGGTCTGCCGAAAATTCTACTGCGTTCTTCTTCAGTGAACGCCTCGTAAACGTCCTCTTCACTGCGATAGGCGCGGTCTTTTTCCAAATAAAAACCTTCAACGCCTGCATCTTTGCTGAGTTCTTTTAAAAGTTCGTCCGTCGTATGATTGACGCTCATTTTTATGCCGTCGATAATCGCAGAATATGACGCCGCCAAAACTAAATAAATATTGCTGTAGGGATTACAGCCGCGCAATTCAAAGCGCGTTGCCATTGGATTTTCCAAATCACGAATCAAACTTACTAAAATTGTGCGGTTGCGACTTGGAAATTTCGGCGTATGTCCCAAACTGGTAACGATACAGACAGGAGCCTCAAAACCGGGTTTTAATCTGTTCAATGAATCATTCGTTGAACTGACGAAAGGATTTATAACCTCGTAATATTTCAAAAGTCCCATTAACGCGCCGTAGCCAACTGCGCTCATGTAATCTTCTTCAGGATTTTTTGCGGCGAAAAGATTATATACATTGCCTTCAGCGGTAACTGCGGCAAGTCCGATATGTGTATGTTCGCCGTTACCTGCAAGCCCGATCATCGGCTTTGCTTTAAAGCTGACTTCAAGCCCGTTGGCGCGGAAAATTTCTTTTACTACTGTACGCAC
>CAJOGS010000097.1 GCA_905234045.1 uncultured Selenomonadaceae bacterium
CGTATCGTAAGCCGAAACTGTTTGCTGTACAAAAATTTCTTGCGGTATGGAAATTTCTTCTGTCGGTTCAAATGGTGCTTTAAGATATTCCGTCGGATTAATTTCTACATTTGGGCGCAGGATTGAGCCTACTCTTGAAGTTGTTGTAACTTCGCCTGCCGGTATTCTGTCAATAATTACAGTTTTATTTTTCTTTGAAAGTTGTCTTGTTTCTGATTTTGTAGTAACTTTTGAATCGTGAATTCTTTTTGCGTCTGCCGTAATTGGCAATGAAACTGCGAACGCGCCAATTATAAACGCCGAAATTAATTTATTCAGTCGTTTATTTTTCAAGATTTAACACCTCATTTTCATAGATTTTTCAGTTGCACTGCTAGAGTATACACCATAAAAATTTTCAGTGCAAGGAATACTTTAATTTAACAAGAAAATTTTTAATAAAAACTTAAGGACAAATTTTTTTATTTGCAGTATAATTGCGCCGTAAAGTTTGGAGGGAAACATCATGAACATGAAAAAGAAAATTTTAGCCGGAATTTTAAGCGGCGCATTAATTTTAGGCGGAGGCTTTACAATTAACACTGCACAAGCTAACGAACCGCCCGCACCTGAACAACAACAGGAATTTCAAGGCAAGGATAAACGCCCTCATCGTCCGCAAATGACTGAAGAGCAACTTAACAATTACGCAAAAGACCTTGCCGAATATTACGGCTTGAATCAAGATGAAATTGCAACCGCGTTGAAAAATCACGTACATTTTGAAGACGTTAAACAGGCGGCAATTCTTGCGAAACTCAGCAATAAATCATTTGCAGAAGTTTTGGCAATGAAAGTTGATTGGTTCCAAGTTGCCGAAAAACTCGGCGTAACTCGTGAACGGTATGAAGCTTTTGTAAAAGATGAAATGCTTGAAGGGCTTGCCAAACATTCAAAACTCGACAAAAAAACCGTTGAAAGTCTTTTGAAAGAAAATTATCATCCGCACGATATTACCATTGCGGGACTTATTGCGAACGCCTCCGGCAAAAATGTTAAGGACGTTTTTGCAAAACGCACAATTAATAATAATTGGGAAGACGTTGCAAAAGAATTGGGCGTTGATTTGAAACAAATTATGCCTGAAAAACCAAATTTTGGACGCAAACATCGGTAGTTAGATGGCTAGATCGTTAGATGGATAGATGGATAGTACTGACAATCTGGCAATCTGACTGACTGACCATCTAAAAAAGGCTCTTCGTTGAAAGGCGGAGAGTTTTTTTGTTGCAAAAATACCGCGCTTGTTGTAGGATAAAACAAAGGAGTTGAACGAAATGAAATTGCAAGGCGCGGTAATTATCGAACAGGGCGTAACCTTCGCAATAGTCGTAGTCAAGCAGACAGTTACAAATTACACCTCGAAAATAATCAAAACGCGGCAACAATTACAGCCATTTTTTCCAAATATGCCGATAATTTTAATGTCGCAAGATTCAGCCGGAACGCCGCATTATTACGGTCGGCGGGATATTGTGGAATTTTTAAAAACCGTCAGACTTGATCAAATTCCTTGGAAAGAATTTCATATTTACTGATGAAAAAATATGCCCGTAAACGCGCTGTAAGCCCCCAATTTGAGTTTTTTAACCGTTGTAGGTACATTTTTATCAAAAAATTTTGTCAGGCGGCTTGTAGGCGATTTTAGCGGCTTTTGGAGGAAAAATTTTGGACAGAGCAAGATTTTCTGCAATAAAAACGGTTTACGCCGTGAAAAGTGAAGGCGCGTTTTCAAACGTAGCATTAGCGCAGATTTTGCGACAAGAAAAATTATCAGATTTGGACAGGCGATTTTGTACAGAATTGGTTTACGGCACAATCAAAGTCGGCGCGTCGTTGGATTGGAAAATTTCAAAATATATCAATCGCCCGCTTGAAAAAATCGACGCAAAAGTTTTAGCCGTCCTGCGCGTCGGAATGTACCAAATATTTTTTATGGACAGAGTGCCGAATTCGGCGGCAGTCAATGAATCGGTAGAAATTGCAAAAAAATTTGTCAATATAGGCGCGTCAAAATTTGTAAACGGCGTTTTGCGTTCGGCGGTACGAGAGCCGCAAAAATCAGATTTTCCGAACGATGACAGCGTTGAAACTTTGGCGTTAAAAAGTTTTCATCCTGCGTGGCTTGTAAAATTGTTCGTTGAAGAATTTGGACTTGAAACGGCAAAAAAAATTTGTGCGACGAATAATATTGAACCGCCACTTTGTTTGCGTGTAAATATTTTAAAATCAACTCGTGATGAAATTTTGAACGAATTGAAAAAATTTGGCGCAACTGCTGAACCGTCGAAAATTGTACCTGAAGGCATTATCGTTAAAAGTCACGGCGCGTTAGACAGTTTTAAGCCGCTGAAATTTGGAATGTGTCAAGTGCAAGATGAAAGTTCAATGATTGCCGCGCATTGGCTGAAACCTGCCGAAAATGATTTTGTGATAGATTGTTGCGCCGCGCCCGGCGGTAAAGCTACGCACATTGCGGAACTTATGAAGAATCACGGGCGAATTATTGCCGCCGATGTTTACGAAATGAAACTTCAACATATCAAAGAAAATTCCAAACGTCTCGACATAAAAATTATTGAGCCGTTGCTTTTGGACGCCCGCAAGATTGGCGACAAATTTTTCAATCAAGCCGACAAAGTTTTAGTTGATGCGCCGTGTTCCGGCTTGGGCGTCATTCGCAGAAAAGCCGATTTGCGCTGGAAAAAAACTTTTGAAGAAATTGCCGAATTGCCGCAACTTCAATCTGAAATTTTGGCAAGTGCCGCCAAAACCGTCAAAAAAGGCGGTACTTTAATTTACAGCACGTGTACAATTATACGCCGTGAAAATGAAGAAATCGTGGAAAATTTTCTCAAAACAAATAAAAATTTTAAAATTGTCGAGAAAAAAACATTTTTGCCGCACATTGACGGCACAGACGGATTTTTTATAGCTAAATTGGTTAGAGTTTAGAAATTTTTTTTGGTTGAGATTTTCAGCTGTGGCGAGTTGAATAATTCAGTTTAAAAAATTTTTTTATGGATTTATTTTAATTGAACGAACTTTTTCTTTGTTGCGTCAAAGAGCAAACGCTCCTACTCGTCGAATTTGCAAGTACCAAAAAGAAAGACGCTTAGCCCGTCAAACGGGCTGGGGCGCGGCTAGTCCTAATAAAAGCAATTTGCTAAAGGTTGGGAAATTTTAACCTGCTTATTTTTTACGTTTTATTCTTCAACACAACATAGCCACTAACTAACTGACAATCTAGCCATCTAACCATCTAAAGAGGTGTAAATTTGGAAAAGAAAAATTTATTCGGCTTGACGCTTGCCGAATTGGAAAACGAACTTTCAGACTTGCCGAAATTCCGCGCAAAACAAATTGCAAGTTGGATTTATCAGCGCGGCGCAAAAAATTTTGGCGATATGACTGACCTTTCTAAAAATCTTCGCGCAGATTTAGAAAAGTTGTACGAAATTCAGACGCCGCAACTTGTCAAAAAATTAGTTTCAAAAGACAAACTGACGACAAAATTTTTATTGCAATTTTCAGACGGCGCGGCGGTTGAAACGGTTTTAATGCGTCACGATTACGGCAACAGCATTTGTATTTCTACGCAGGTAGGCTGCGCTATGGGTTGTAAATTTTGCGCGTCAACTTTGAACGGTTGCGAAAGAAATCTGACGGCGGGCGAAATGCTCGGCGAAATTATTTTTGTCAATGATTTTTTGAAACCTGAAAATCAAAAAGTCGATACGCTGGTAATAATGGGGACGGGCGAACCGCTGACAAATTTTGACAACCTGTTAAAAATGCTGAGACTTTTGCACGAAAATTACACGCTCGGTTTAAGTTACCGCAAAATTACAATTTCAACTTGCGGTATCGTTCCCGCCATTAAAAAATTAATCGCCGAAAAAATTCCCGTTACTCTGTCGATTTCGTTGCACGCGCCAAATAATAAATTGCGCTCGGAAATTATGCCGATAAATTCCGCGTTTCCGATGAATGAAGTTTTAAAAGCCGGCGCACTTTATGCCAACGAAACGGGGCGGCGCGTAACTTACGAATATATTTTGATTGGCGGCGTCAACGATACTGAAGAACACGCCCGCCAACTGGCAAAAGTTTTGGACGGGCAACTTTGCAACGTCAATTTAATTCCGATTAATCCTGTTGATGAAAGAAATTTTCAACGTCCTACACATAACGCCATTCAAAAATTTTTCCACTTCCTCAATTCGCACAATATCAACGCTACAATCAGAAAAGAATTTGGCGACGAAATTAACGCGGCTTGCGGACAACTTCGCTACGCTTTGCAGAATGAAGGGCAAAATTAGGACGTTTTGAAAAAGTAAAAAAAACTGTGCAACCGGTGCATTTTTTTCTACGTATTTTCTTTTGTTACTTTTCTTTTAAAAAGAAAAGTAAATTTAAAACTACGCGCTAAAAACGTCGGAGTCATCTTTTCTAAAATTATGAAATTTACTTGCAAATTTTTATATTCTAAAATAAAATATTAGCATTAATGAAAAGGAAGTGAAAAATTTTGCGATTGAGGAAAAAGCCTCACACTTTGGAAAAATTGGAAAATTTTTCTGAATTTATAACCACTGAAAAAATTGACTCAAGCCGCGCCGGAAATTGGCGAAAATTATTTGGCAATGAAAATCCTCTGCATGTTGAACTCGGCACGGGCAAAGGCGATTTTATTACTCAAATGGCTGAACAAAATCCGCAAATAAATTTTGTCGGTCTGGAAATGGAAGCCGAAGTTGTCTTGAAGGCGGCGCGTAAAATCGACGAAAAAAATTTGTCTAACGTCAAAATTATTGTCTTCAATGTCAACAATATTGAAGAAATTTTCGCCGAAAATGAAATTGACAGGCTGTATATAAATTTTTGCGATCCGTGGCCTAAGAAAAAGCACGCCAAACGCCGTTTGACTTACATAACATTTTTGCAGAAGTATAAAAAAATTCTCAAGCCGTCGGGCGAAATTCATTTTAAAACCGATAACCGCGCTTTGTTTGATTTTTCACTTGAACAATTTGCACTTGCGAATTTAACAGTTCGTGATATTACGTACGATTTGCACGCCAACGAGCCGCCTGAAAATGTTCGTACCGAATATGAAAACAGATTCAGCGCGGCGGGCGTACCGATAAATCGTTGCGTTATTGCAGTTTAAGGCGGTGAAGTGTTGGCTACGAAAAATACATCCGCCGAAAATTCCGAACGCGCCGAAAAGAAACAATTTTGGAATAACGACATGGAAGCAATTATTGGAATTATGGTTGTTCTGCTGATTCTCGGCACAATAAATGTTTTCAGTTCGAGTTTCATTTTGGGCGAAACAAAATTTGACAACCCGTATTATTTTTTACAGAGACATTTAATTAACGTTGCCGTCAGTCTTATTGCGTTCGGAATTTGTTTCAAATATGATTACCGCATTTGGCGGCGTTTTATGCCCTACATATTGTTAATCAGTTTTATATCACTGATTTTAGTTTTAATTACGGGCGACACGGTAAACGGCGCAAAACGTTGGCTGTCTTTAGGCAGTGTGAATGTTCAACCGGCGGAATTTTGCAAACTTGTTTCGATAATGATAATGGCGGCTTATTTGTCGTGGCAAATTAAAAATGATAAGGAAATAAAAATTTTTACGCCGCAAATGGGAATAATCGTTGCGTTGTTTGCATTGACTGAATTGGAACCGGATATGGGCACGGCAAGCATAATTGCAGGAATCCCTATAATAATGATGATTGTAGCCGGACTTGAGCGAAAGAAAATTTTGTATATGTTAGCCGGAGTTTTGGCATTGGCGGCGGGCTTAATCGCTTATCAGCCTTACAGATTGAATCGCTTGTTGGTAGCTTATGATCCATGGTCAGACGCGCAAAATTATGGTTATCAAACAGTACAATCACTTTCTGCAATAGGTTCAGGCGAACTTACGGGAATGGGCTTGGGCGTCGGCGTGTCGAAATATGACTATTTGCCGGAGGCACACACAGACTTTGCATTTGCGATTTTTTGTCAGGAAAACGGATTTTTAGGCGCAATTTTTGTATTTATGTTATTTGCGGCGTTCGCAGTTTACGCGGCAAGAATCGCCAGAATTGCGCGGGACGAATACGGGCAAATTTTAGCATTGGGAATAATGATTTTAATTGTCGGTCAAGCAATCGGAAATTTATTTATGGTCGGCGGAATGTTCCCTGTTGTCGGAATACCGTTGCCGTTCATCAGTTACGGCGGCACTTCGCTAATTATGACAATGGCGGCAGTCGGTATGTTGGTAAATATCGGGCGAATGGGGAAGAAGTAGCCGGGTAGTTGGATAGTAAAAAGTTATTCATCACTTTGACAAGACAAAGAAAATTACATTTAAACAGAAAATTTTAAAATAAAAAAATATTTCAGGCGTTTACAGACAGACCATAAAAGTTACTAGGGCGAGTTGAAAAATCGAACTAAAAAAAAATTAGCAAGTTGGATTTTCTCAACCTTCAGCAAATTTCTTTTATTAGGACTACCCGCGCCCCAGCCCGTCTCTGTTTTTGCCTGTGATTAAAATTTGTGTAAAAGGTGGGACGCGGCTGAATGGTTGGAATTTTTACCGCGCCAT
>CAJOGS010000098.1 GCA_905234045.1 uncultured Selenomonadaceae bacterium
GAAGTCTGATAAAATTTTGAGAAATCAGCAGGCGCATTTTTCAAATTATATTTTTGCGTTGCACTATTTGCCGCAAGTGACGGCTGAAAATTTATTGGACGCCGCGCAAATTTATAATTCGCTGTACCGTGACACAAAAATTTTGACGCCGATAAAAAAAACTTCAAAAAAAATTCACGTTGCATATATTTCGCCGCACTTTTTAGACAGTTCGTCGGCCAGATTTTATGAAAGTCTTTTGACTGACTACGACAGAGAAAAATTTTTTGTGACGGCGTGGAATATGTCGGCGCAGGAAGATAATTTTACAAAAAAAATTCGCCGTAATGTTGACGGCTTTTTTAATATTGCGGAGACTAGTTTTGAAGAGGCGGCTGAACAAATTCGAGACAGCGGCGCGGATATTTTATTTGATTTGGGCGGACACACTGAAGGCGGCGTAACGTTGCAGGTTGCCGCCTATAAACCTGCGCGAGTGCAAATTTCCGGCGTCGGCTATTTCGATACGACGGGACTAATTGCGATTGATTATTTTCTGACTGATGAATTTTTGGCGACTGACAATTTTACAGAAAAACTTTTGACGATTGAAAACGCCTTTGCCTTTACGCCCAATGAAAAAATGATTTCTGCAAAAAATACTACCGCACTACCCCACTACAACACTATCCAACTATCTCACTACCACACTACCGCACTACATTTTGGTTGCTTGAATAATTTTATGAAAATCACGGACGAATATTTAATGACGGTGAAAAAAATTCTCGCGCAGGTTCCAAACGCAAAAATAATTTTTCGTGATACAACGCCGCTGGAAAGTCGGCGCGTTGAACTTTTGAAACGCCTTGAAAATTTTGGAATTGAACGCGCTGAAGTTCGTACCGGCTCAAATGACTATTTAAGCGATTTTAAGGGGCTCGATTTGATTCTTGATACATTTCCATACAACGGCGGCTTTATGACGGCTCTTGGGCTGTATATGGGCGTTCCTGTGGTTAATTTGAAGGGCGATAATCATTTTTCAAAAGTCGGAGCAGATATTTTGAGAATTGCAGGGCAAGAAAATTTTATAGCTGAAAATATTGAAGACTACATAAAAAAAGCCGTCGAATTTACGCGGCAGGAAAATTTTTCAATCGGCAAATTGACTGACACTAAAAATTTTGTTGCTGAAGTCTATGAAAAGTTTTGTAGTGTAATAGTGTGGTAGTGGGATAGTTTGGTAGTTTGATAGTAATGGTAACCCGGCGGTCACGGACGACCGCCGCCGCCATTGATTCAAAAATTTTGTAGCAGCAAAGAAAAGTAAATTTCAAAAAGTAAAAATATTTAAAATATAGTTTACCAACACGCACTAAATAAAAAAATAAATCGCAGGTGAAAATTTTGAATGAACAAATTTTAAAATTCGTTCCGCCCAACTACTCAAACGACGCGGCAGTTTTGCTGATTGAATCAGAAAAATATTTGGCGGGCGTCAAAAAATTAATGCCAAACGCGCAAATTGTAATACTGGAAAATTGGGACTTGCCGATAGAACCAAAAATTTTTGACGTGATAATAGCTGAAAACGCTTTCACTTACGGCGAAAATTTTTACAGACGCCTTGCAGAAATGAATCACTTGCTGAAAGATTCCGGCTTTGTACTGACACAATTTTTGAACGTGCGATTTGTCGGCGTGTTGGAAAATATCAAACGCGGAATTTTTTCACCGAACGAAAAAAAATTTTGGGCGAAATGGGACGCCGTTAAAATTCTCAATGACGCCAATTTCAAGGAAATAAATTTTTTGCCGTCACAACAAACTAATATTTCCGCCGCCGAATGGGAAAATTTCGGATTCGACAATTTCAACGACGATTTAACTACAAAAATTTGGCTCGTCAAGGCGTCAAAATGTACCGCCGAAGTTGCCGCGCTCAAAGATTTATTCACTTACGAGACACGCGCCGAACTCTCCAGACTTTTACACCGCGTCGAATACGATATTGACACGCAAAAAAATTTGGCGGCAATTTTGGAACTTTGCCGCCGTGAAAATATTTTTAACGAATATCTTTCAGATTTTATCGAACAAACTGTTATTCACAAGGATAAAATTTTTAATATGTTGCGTCAGCATCTAAATCTATAATGCCGACTGCGTAATGTGCCACTGTCTGCTCATCAAACAGGAAATGCACGTGCAAATTATCATCAAAATAAAAAGTCTCCGGCACTTCGTCCAACTGCTCAAAATAATCATACAGCGGGCGATTATTTTTCTCGGAATAAATTTTAAGTTTTCTTGTCAATTCCGCCGCCGTGTAATCGTTGCCGTGCTTTGCAATTTCGCTCAAACTGTCAGCCATTAATCTTACACCGCTGTCAGAATTAAAATTCAAGCAACTTACCAAATGCCACGGGTGCGCCGCTTTGTCTACATAAACATAGCCGCTGAATCTTATGCTCAAAATGCCGTCTTCGTGGTTGCAGGGAATTTTATAATCAATGCTGAACGCCTTGAGGTCTTCGCCCGTCCGTGTATAGATGTCATCTGTAATGCGTTTCATTTCGTTGCGAATCGCAGTATTAATTTTCGTGGCGGCGTCAGCATTTTTCACGATAACTACAGGATAACTGAGTTCAGGATTTCCCTTGAAATACGCCCTGTCAATTTCCGCCGCGCTTGCCAAACTCGCAACGCTCATCATAAAAATTAAAAATCCTGTAAGCAATAACTTTTTCATAAAAATTCTCCTAACGTTTAAAAGATTTTAAAATGGCGCAGATTTTCCGCACGTCATCTTCAGAAAGTTCGCCGTACATTGGCATAGATAAAACCTGCTTGCCGATAACATTTGCAACGGGTAAATTTTCTGCGCGGGCAGAATTTAATTGACGGTAGCAAGTGTAATCACTGCAGAGCGGATGAAAATATTTGCGCGTGAAAACATTGTAATTTTTAAATTCGTCGTAAACTTCATCACGCGAACGCCCAAAAATTTTTTCGTCAATGCGAATGACATAATACTGATAATTTCTGCGGACATTTTCGGCAATGGCGGGCATTAATTTAATTCCTTCAACGTCGGCAAGTTCTTCATTATAAATTTTGTGAAGATTGATTCGGCGTTGATTTTCATCAGCAACATAATTCAACATAATTCGTCCGATCGCCGCACGCACTTCGTCAAGTTTGCCGTTAATACCGGGCATAACAACTTCATCTTCGTTTTTGATACCGAAATTTTTCAGCAAGTCAATTCGTTGTTTCAAATGTTTATTGTTGTGAACGAGTGCGCCGCCTTCGACTGTGTGATAAAGTTTAGTTGCGTGGAAACTGAACATAGAAATATCGCCGAAAGTTCCTATGCCCTTGCCGTCAATTTCTACGCCGAACGCATGAGCCGCATCATAAACAACTTTCAAGCCGTATCTGTCAGCAACTTCTTGAATTTTTTCGACGTTGCAGGGCGTGCCGAAAACGTGAACCGCCAAAATTGCGGTAGTGTGCGGCGTAATCATTGATTCAATTTTGTCCGCATCAATATTCATCGTTTCGGCGTCAATATCGCAGAAAATCGGAGAAATATTATTCCAACTCAAAACGTGCGGAGTTGCGGCGAATGTAAAAGGCGTGGTTATAACTTCGCCCTGCAGTCTCAAAGATTGACAGGCGACAATTAAAGCGATTGTACCGTTATTGAACAGTGACAGGTACGGCACTTTTAAAAATTTCGTCAATTCATCTTCCAACATTTTATGTTGAGGACCGTTATTTGTCAGCCACTTTTCCGCCCAAATTTCTTGAAGTTTTGCGGTAACTTCTTCAATCGTCGGAAATACCGGGCGCGTTACATAAATTTTTTCTTTGAATGGTTCAATTTTCAAATTAAAAAACTCCTCTCAAATTCCAAAAATTCAAAGTTCCGCCGGAATTTTTTTTATTTTTGGAATCGGAAATATTTATGACATTGTTGGATTGAGCGCGGCTGATTTTAACCGCCGTAATTATATGCACGGGATTTAACGCCTCTGCCATATCGTAAAAGCCGAGATTTTTCAAACGATTAACTTGCACTTGCACGGCGTTATATTTGTAATCTTTGCGACATTTCAGCCAGCCGAGCGCATTAGCCAAAGTTTGAATCGTAACGCAATTTAAAACGATACGCCCGCCGACTTTCAATCTTGAGTCAACAGTGGATAAAATACCTTCAAGGACGCCGCCGCTTCCGCCAATTATCGCCACGTCAAGTTCAGGAATTTTTGAAATACCGTTGGGAGCCTCTGCATTTATGACAGTCAGATTTTTGACTGCAAATTTTTCGGCGTTTTGTTCAATCAATTTGACGCCTTCAGATTTTCTTTCAAGTGCGTAAACGTGCCCGCCGCTTGCCAAAAGTGCCGCCTCAATCGAAATTGAACCTGTACCCGCGCCAATGTCGGCAACAATATCATTTTTGCCGATATTTGCATTTGCCAAAGTCAAAATTCTAATTTCCCGTTTCGTCATAGGAATTTTGCCGCGAATAAATTGTTCGTCGTCAATTCCCAGCATTTTACCACTTCCCAACAATCAGAATACAATTTTTTACAGGCTCCATTTTAGCGGCGTTTTCCAAAGTTGTACAGATAATTTTTTCATCAGGATAAGAAAGTTTTTCGCAAATCGCCGTGTTTGAATTTTTATCCCAGCCGCGTTCAAGCAAAATTTCTGAAATTGTGACTGAATTAAATTCGTTGTCTGTCAGCAGTCCCAAAATTTTTTCGTGTTCAAATTTTAAAATTTCGTCTGAAGGTCTGCGCCCGTGAAAACTTGCAAGCGTTGCCGAATACCAACTCAAAGAAAGTTTTGCAAATGCCAACTGCATTGCACTGATTGACGGGATAACTTCAATTATTGACGGTTTAAAATTTTTTCGCAGTAAATCTAAAATCGAATAATAGCCCGGGTCGCCGCTTGCCATTACTACGACTTCGCCGCTTGAAATTTTTTCGCTGATAAATTTTATTACCGCGTTTAAATCTTTTGTTATCGCGCAGGTTATTTGATTCGGCGTTGCAAATTCTGACAAGGCGCGGCGTCCGCCGACTAAATATTTTGCCGCTTGAATTTTTTCAAGTGCGGCGGGCGTTATGTAAGATTTTGCGCCGGGTCCGATTCCTGCCACGATTATTTTTTTGTCTGTGTGCAATTCTTATACCTGCTTTTTTATAGTGTGGTAGTTTTGTAGTGGGATAGTGAGATAGTAAAGACTACTAAACTACATAACTACTTCGAGTAAAGAAAATTAAATTTTACTGATGAATTTTTGTTTCTGAAATTTTTTATATTTTTAAATGTACTTTTTCTTTGTCTTGTCAAAGAGCAAACGCTCCTATTCGTCGCCTTTGCAAGTACAGCAAATGCTCGTACTCGTCGCATTTGCAAGAAAGACGCTTTTTGCGGTGCTGTTTTTTCGTTTTCATCGAACAAAAAATAATTCGTCAGCAATTTCAATCAATTTTTCAACACGCACTAGGTGCTGTTAAATAAGTCGATTTTTAAAATTTTTTTAATTTAACGAACTTTTTAATTGTCCTGTCAAAGTAGTTGGGTAGTAGTGTAGTCTTTACTACCACACTATCACACTATCCAACTACCACACTACATTTTCGTTCTCATCTAACAAAATTTTATTCGTGAATCAGCATTTTTAATCAATTATTCAACACACTCTATGTAATGTTGGTAAAGTCAAAATTTGTGTAACTTTTGTAAGTAGTGGAAACGGCGGTCACGGACGCGCGCCGCCGCAACTAAAGAGCACGCTTTAACCGCGCAGGGCTAGCAAATAAAAAGTACGTTTAATATAAAAAATCTCAGTACCAAAGATTTTTTCAACACACCCTACAAAAACCATTGCGAAAAAGTTTGCTCCTGTGAGAAATTAATCAATTCGCCAATACGCGGCGTTAAAAGTCGGTAACTTTTATTGACACTTGCAGCAGATAAATCAATATAAGGCGCGTTCCAAGCGTGGCGCGCCAGAGCAAATTTTCCGCCGTGAATAGGAATAAGATTTTTAGCGTGAATGTCTTCGGCGGCGTCAGCAGTCTCATTCGGCAACAGATGAATTGCATGCCATGCCTTGTTATATTGCCCATTCTCAATAAAAGCGAAATCGAAACTGCCGAATTTTTCGCCGAATTGTTTGAAATGGCTGTTATAACCGCCGTCGCCACTGCAAAAAATTTTAAGTTGCGGAGTGATGAAAGCGAAACTGCCCCACTCGGTGGGATTAGGTTTCAACATACGCCCCGAAAAATGCTGACTCGTCAACCAAAAAATTTTAAGTTCGCCAAAATCAAATTCAGAATCCCAATCCTGTTCAATAATGTTAGAAAAATTCCACTGCTCAAAATATTCGCCGACGCCCAAAGGGCAAATGACATTTTTAATTTTCGGTTTCAACGCCATAACTGAAGGGTAATCCAAATGATCCCAATGATCGTGAGTAATCGCCAAAATATCAATTTGCGGGAAATCATCGGCAGAGTAAATATTAGAGCCGTCGAAAGCGCGGTTAATGAAAAAAATCGGCGAAGCGTAAGGGCTGAAAACAGGGTCGATTAAAATTTTTAAACCGGCAATTTGCAAAAAAATAGTAGAATGTAAATCGTGCGGCAAATCTTTCAAAATGGTTTTAACGCTCGGTACAGGTTGCGGCGGCGTCAAATTAGTTTTGTCGCCGAATAAAAATTTAAGCGTGGCAGAAATTCTATTTTCGTCATCGCTCATCACTTTAACGGGATTAATACATTCAAAGTGGTCAATGAAATAGTGCGGAGACTTTAAAATTTTTTGTAAACGTTCGCCGCTCGGAAGTCTGCCAAATTCAGGGCGATTGACATAGTAACAAATGCCGCCGCCGCCAAGTGCCGCCAATCCCGCCGCGCCGATTAGCCCTTTTTTAATAAAATTTCTACGATTCATTTTTACTCCTTTGTAGTGCGTGTTACAAGCAGTGGCAGTTGGTAAAGTCAAGAAATTTTTGGTCAGTCTAATATAAAAAACTATAACACTACCGAACTATCCAACTATCACACTACAACACTACCGAACTACCAAGAATATTTCCCGCGTAGTCAACTAAAATCGTTTCAATTTTCATTTTGCCAAAAATGTAACGTTCTGCGCGAATACTTGCACGTTCGGCAATTTTTTTGTATACAATTTCAAGATTGTTTGCAGAGATAATTTTTGTGGCGTCTTCGGTTGTATTGGCGTCCAAAATTTTTTGAACTTCGGCAGAATTTAAACCTGCCGCCGCCGCATATGCCGCCAACGTTTCAAGCCGTGCATCTGCCACGCGATTATGTGTGTGAAAAATCCCTGCCGCAACTTTTATCAATTTCCCGATATGTCCGCACAAAATTATTTTTGAAATTTTTCTTTCTGCCGCCGCTTCCAACATAAAGCCTATAAAATTGCTTGTCTGAATTATCGCCTGTTCAGAAAATCCCAATTTTTTTGCAATTTCTTCGCCAATTTTACCCGGTACAAAAACTAATGTATCAATGCCCGCCGCCTTTGCAACGTCAATCTGCGGTACAAGCGAA
>CAJOGS010000099.1:0-2149 GCA_905234045.1 uncultured Selenomonadaceae bacterium
GTTACTCACCCGTTCGCCACTAGGTATTGCTACCCCGTTCGACTTGCATGTGTTAAGCACGCCGCCAGCGTTCGTCCTGAGCCAGGATCAAACTCTCCATAAAAAGTTTGAACTTGACTTAAAAACAGAGGTTAAATTAACCTCGCACTTGCGTTAAGCATTGTTTAGTTTTCAAGGAGCCTTGCTGATTCTCGGTTCTGATTTCTGCTTGCCGTTAAGTGAATCAGCTTGCATATAATACAGCACCTTTTTCATTTTGTCAACTCTTTTTTTTAATTTTTTTTAAAAATTTTTAAACCCTCATTGTAACGCCATTTTTGAGCCGTTTTTCAGTGCTTTTTCGAGGTAAATCCGATAAATTTCTAAAAAAATTTTTGAAAATATTTTTTTGGGTAACTTTTTTTCGTCAAAGTAGTTTGGTAGTTTGATAGTGTGGTAGTGCGTGTTGAAAAATTGATTTAACTTGCTGATTCACGAATTATTTTTTGTTCGATGATAGCGAAGAACTAAGATGCCGCGCAGGACGCGCGAGCAAATGCTCGTACTCCTCACATTTGCAGGGCGGTGCGTTTTTTTCGAGGACGAAAAAACAGCACCGTAAAAGCTCCTTTCTTTTTGTTACTTGCAAATGCGACGAATAGGAGCGTTTGCTCTTTGACAAGACAATGAAAAAGTTCGTTCAATATGAAAAAATCCATAAAAATTAAAAAAAAGAGTTATTCAACAGATTCTAGGGCGTGTTGAAAAATTCCAAAATCCACAAATTTTTTTTAAAATCCGCAAAGTGCGGACGGAAAATTCTTACTAAGGGCGTGCGGTAATGTTCGTGCGACCAAAAGGAGCTTACCTACTAAGGGCGTGCGGTATTCTAGCAGCTTTGCGGATTCTTTAAAAGCACTTTTTCTTTGGTACTTTCTTTTTTTGCTTCGGAAAAAAGAAAGTACATTAAAATAAAAAAATTTAATAATCAAAAGATTTCATCAGTAAAAATATAATTATTCAACACGCCCTAAGACTACCCGCAACCCGGCCCGTCTCTGTTTTTGCCTGTGATTAAAAGTGGTGTAAAAGGTATGGTATGGTATGGTATGGCGTGGCTGGACGGCTGACCTTTTACCGCGCCAAACGCGAAAAACCTTGCAAAGGCGACGAATTTTGACAAGACAAAGAAAAAGTACTTTAAATATTAAAAAATTTCAGGAAAAAATTTGATAACAGACTTTTTCAACACGCCCTAGCAGCTTTGCGGATTTCAAAAAGCACTTTTTCTTTGGTACTTTCTCTGAAAAAAGAAAGTACATTTAAATTTTCATCAATGAAGATTTTTCCTACAGACACTAAAAAAAATTAAAACAGAATTAATCAACACTACCTAACTACCAACTCGGACAATGAAAAAAATATTTCAGCAACTAAATTTCAATATCGTTTAACAACAGTCACCAAAAATAAATTTTCTAGCCGCGCCAATTAAATACAACGAACCGGCGATAATTTTAACTTCGCCTGCGTTTTCTTTTAACATTTTCACGGCATCAGAAATATTTTCCACGCCAATACATTCAATCCCGTTGTATTTCAGCCACATGCAAACATCTGCGACGGGCGCGGCACGTTCAGAATTTGGTTTAGTCACAATTACAAAATCATCTGCGCGAAATAATATATCAATCATTTCATCAAAATCTTTGTCCGCCAAAACGCCGAAAATCCAAACTCTTTTGCCGTTGGGAAAATTTTTATCGAGACTTTCACGAAGAGCCGCCGCGCCGTGCGGATTGTGTGCGCCGTCAATTATTACGCCGTTTATTATTTCAAAACGTCCCGCCCATTGCACATTTTTTAAACCCGCGCGAATCGTTTCTTCGTCAATATTTAAAATTTTCGCCGCTTGTATCGCAATCGCCGCGTTCATTTTCTGATATTCGCCCAAAAGATTTATTTTGAAATTCACAGGTTCGGTAACTTCGTACAGCGCAGAATTATTTTTTGCGGCAACTTCACGAATAATTTGCAACGGTTCGCCAACTGTTCCCGTAACTACGGGAATATTTTTTTTGATTATTCCCGCCTTGTTACGCGCTATATTTTTTAAATCGCCCAAAATATTTTCGTGTTCCAATGAAACATTCGTAATTATGGAAATTTC
>CAJOGS010000099.1:2158-9196 GCA_905234045.1 uncultured Selenomonadaceae bacterium
TTCAGGCGTTATCACGTTCGTTGAATCGTACAAGCCACCGAGTCCGACTTCAATAACCGCAATGTCAACTTTTTTCCGTGAAAAATATTCAAACGCCGCCGCCGTCAATACTTCAAATTGCGTGGCTTGCACTTTGCAATTTTTTACAACTTCAATCATTTCTGCAAAATCTTCTTCAGAAATATTTTCGCCGTTGATTCTGATTCTTTCGCAATAACTTTCAAGGTGCGGCGAAGTGAATAAGCCGACTTTTCGCCCGTCCAATTTCAAAATTTCGGCAAGCATTGCACACACTGAGCCTTTGCCGTTCGTTCCAGTTACATGAATTGTTTTATAATTTCTTTGCGGATAATTTAATTTCTCCATAAGCAAATTTATTCGTTCAAGTCCTGGTTTTATTCCAAAAACATTTAAACTTTCAAGATATTCTATCAATTTTATTCCTCCTTTTTTAAGCCGGTCGTTATTATAACAAATTAAAATTTACAAAAAAATACTTTTTATGTTATAGTTGCTAATTATTAGGTTCTAGATGTTAGGTACTAGGTTTTAGGTTTTAGGTTCTAGCTAATCCCTAACACCTAAAAAAGGAGTAAATTTAATGGATAAAATTACAATAATAGTGCCGTGCTACAACGAAGAGGCGGGAATAGATTTTTTTTATCCTGAAGTTCAAAAATACGTTGAGAAAATTCCTGACTGTGAATTTAAATATTTATTCGTGAATGACGGCAGCCGCGACGGCACTCTTGATAAACTGCGAAAAATTGCCAAAAAATATCCGAACGTTTCATATTTGAGTTTGTCGAGAAATTTCGGTAAAGAATCGGCAATGATGGCGGGGCTTGATTATGCTGACGGCGACGCGGTTATTATTATGGACGCTGATTTGCAACACCCCGCGTCAAAAATTGCAGAAATGGTTGAACTTTGGCGGCAAGGTTATGACGATGTTTGCGGCAAACGCATTGACAGAGCCGGCGAAACGTGGTTAAAACGTACCTGCACAAATATTTTTTATGCCATTATGAAGAAATTCAGCACGTCCTATGAAATGCAAAGAAACGTCGGCGATTTCAGACTTTTAGATAAACGCTGTGTAGAGGCTCTGCGCTTAATGCGGGAAAATCAACGCTTTACCAAAGGGCTTTTTACGTGGGTTGGCTACAAAAAAATAGAAATTCCCTTTGAAGTGCAAGAGCGCGTAGCCGGTACGACAACTTGGAATTATATTGCACTGTTTAATTTGGCGATAAAAGGAATGACTTCATTTACAACCGCGCCGCTTCATATTATGACGGTTGTCGGAATGACTGTATCATTTGGCGCAATGGCATATATGATTTTTGTAATTGCAATGGCGTTGATTTACGGCGACCCCGTTGCAGGTTATCCGACTTTAATGACGGTTATTTTGTTTCTCGGCGGTATGCAACTTTTGGCGTTGGGAATCATCGGCGAATATTTGAGCCAAATTTTCCACGAAACTAAACACCGTCCAATTTATTTGGTTGATGAAATGAACGGCGAAAGGATTATTTATCAGAGGTTATAGTGTGATAGTTTGATAGTGGGATAGTTCGATAGTGCGATAGCAATTTACTAGGGCGTGTTGAAAGATTGAAATTGCTGATCCACGAAAAAATTTTTGTTCGATGATAGAGAAAAAACAGCACCGCAAAAAGCGTCTTTCTTGCAAATGCGAGGAGTACGAGCATTTGCTGTACTTGCAAAGGCGACGATTAATTTTGACAAGACAATGAAAAAGTACTTTAAATAAAAAAAATCTTTCAAAAGTAAGAGTTTACCAACAGACCCTATGGCGTGTTGAAAAATTCCAAAATCCACAATTTTTTTTTAAATCCGCAAAGTGCGGACGGTTTGTAGTGTGGTAGTGCGATAGCCAATAGCTGATAGCTAATAGCTAACCGCTAACAAACTATCCAACTACTTTTGCTTCGGAAAAAAGAAAGTACATTTAAATAAAAAAATTTTCAGTAAATAAATTTCATCAGTAAAATTTTATTTATTCAACACGCCCTAACACACTATAACACTAACAACTACCGCACTACTAAAAATTGCAAACAAAGTGCCACTTTGTTATAATAACTGTTAGTTGTTAGTGGTTAGCTGTTAGGTCTTATGGAAAACCTAAAACCTAATCCCTAAAACCTAGAAAAAGAAGGGAGTTTTTTAAATTGCCAGATATTAACCTTAATGACTTAATGGCGGCAAAATCTTCGTCTCCGACACCGTCTGAAGGCGAAGGAGAAAATAAACCTGCCGATGTTGATGTTAATCGCGCTGTTGAAGTGCTTTCACCTCAAGAACTTCAAAAAGTTCAATCTATAAAAGATTCTATTAACCTGCTGGATTCTTCCACGCCTTTAAATTTTGGCGCAAACGCTCAAAAAAATCTCGCCGATTTCTCTAATTCCATTCTCAATAAAGTTCGTACCAAAGATTCAGGCGAAGTCGGCACTCTTTTAACCGACCTTGTCGGCAAGGTAAACGGTTTTCAGCCTTCCGAGTCTAAGTCTGTGCTTTCCAAAATTCCCTTGCTCGGTTCTCTTATTGACAAGGGCAATTCTCTCATTCAAGGTTTTGAGAAACTTTCTACTCAAGTCGATAAAATTTCTAATGCATTGGAAAAATCTAAAATCCAACTGATGGAAGATGTCGCCCTGTTTGATAACCTTTACCAAAAAAATTTGGAATATTTTAAAGACCTTCAACTCTACATTCGCGCAGGTGAAGAAAAACTTGTTGAATTGCGTGATGTTACTTTGCCAAAACTGCGCCAACAGGCTAACTCTTCAAATGACCCTATGGCTGTTCAAATCGTCAATGACTTTGAGCAATCTGTTGACCGTTTCGAGAAAAAAATTCACGATTTAAAACTTTCTAAAACTATTGCCATTCAATCTGCGCCCCAAATTCGCCTTATTCAAAATAACGACAAACTTTTAATTGACCGCGTTCAAGCCGCTATCTTCCATACTATCCCACTTTGGAAAAATCAAATCGTTATCGCTCTCGGCTTATCTAAACAAAATGCAGTCCTTCAACTCAATCACGCCGTTTCTGACACTACAAACCAACTCCTTCTTCGTAATTCTCAACTGCTCAAGCAAAATTCTATTGAAACTGCCAAAGAAAACGAACGCGCCATCGTCGATATTGACACTCTTAAAAAAGTCAACAGCGATTTAATAACCACAATCGAAGAAACTATCAAAATTCAGCAGGAAGGCAGATTGAAACGCCAAAACGCCGAAAAAGAACTTGTCGCAATCGAAGATTCACTGAAAGCCGCGCTTCTTCGCAATTCTCGCAATGGATAAACGCAGACTTTTAATTCGTCTTAATATCGCAAGATTAGTCGCTTTCTTTCTGCTCTGCTTTATAATTATTATTTTGCGTTACGGGTGGTTGCAATTAGTTCAAGGCAGTGAACTTTCAGAACGTATGCGTTTTCAAGTCGGGCAGGATTATCTGGTTCAATCGCCGCGCGGTGCAATTTATGACCGCAACTTCAGAGAGTTGGCTGCCTCTACAATGACTAAATCGCTTTTTGTCGATCCAAATAATGTCGATAATCCTCAACAGTTGGCGGCTGACTTGGCTCCGCTTATCAGAAAAACTGAGGCTGAAATTCTTGAAGACATTAACGTCGGCGGCGGTTTTGTTTGGGTTAAACGTCGTTTGGAACAA
Organism: uncultured Selenomonadaceae bacterium; assembly: GCA_905234045.1. Taxonomy (GTDB): domain Bacteria; phylum Bacillota; class Negativicutes; order Selenomonadales; family Selenomonadaceae; genus Quinella. The sequence continues at coordinate 5,876 of CAJOGS010000099.1, forward strand.
GCCGAATATGAGGCTGTTCGCAATTTAATTCAAAATAAAAATTATTTCAACTGTCTCGGTTTTCGTGACGAAGCTAAACGCTATTATCCAAATGACGTTCTTGCTGCAAATGTTTTGGGTTTTGTCGGCACTGACGATAAAGGGCTTGACGGTATCGAACAGGCTTTTGACAAATATATTAAAGGCGAAGTTACAGAATCTTTTCTATATACCGACACTCTTAACCGCCCAATCCTTGAATCTATTTTTGACAGGCACGGCTATCAAGGCGACCGTTGTAAATCTATTCAGCTGACTATCGACGCCGCTATTCAATTCATCGTTGAACAGGAACTTGACCGCGCTATGGCGGAAAATTCGCCAGTCGCCGTTACTTGCGTTGCTATGAATCCCAAAACAGGCGAAATTCTGGCTATGGCTAACCGCCCGACTTACAATCCAAACAGATTTTGGGATTATGACCCCGAAGTTTGGAAAAATCGCGCAGTTTCTTTTATCTATGAACCCGGCTCAACTTTTAAAACCGTAACTGCAGGCGCGGCTTTGCAGGAAGGGCTTGTTACACCTAATCAAGTTTTCGTAGATCCCGGCTACGTTATGGTTTCCGGTATGCGTATTCAAAACTGGAATGGCGCAAGTTTCGGTACCGTTACTTTCGCTGACATTGTTAAACAATCTTTGAATACCGGCTTTGCTTTAATCGGCTTGGAACTCGGCGGCGAAAAACTCGTTAAATACGCGCATTTATTCGGTTTCGGCGAAGTTACCGGCATTGAATTGCCCGGCGAAGAACAGGGACTTTTATACACACCCGAAGAAATGGTTGATTCTGATATCGCCACAATGTCTATCGGGCAAAGTATCGCCGTTACTCCTTTACAACTTGTTACCGCTATGAGCGCGGTTGCCAATGACGGCGTCTTACTTAAGCCACACATTGTAAAATCTATTCGCAATGCCAACGGCTCCGTCTATATGGAATCGCAAGTTGAAACCGTTCGCAAAACTATTGATTCCGCCGTCGATAAAACTTTAGTCAGCTTATTGGAGCAAGTCGTCGCTACAGGCGGCGGGCAAAAAGCTAAAGTTCGCGGCTATCGTGTCGCAGGTAAAACCGGCACCGCTCAAAAAGTCAACGAAGGCGGCTTAGGTTACGGCGAAGGCAGATATATCGCCTCCTTCTTGGGTTTCGGTCCCGTCGAAAATCCTCAAATCGCTCTGCTGGTCATGATTGATGAACCTTCAGGCGTCTTTTACGGCGGTCAAATCGCCGCCCCCGTCGCAAGCAGAATCTTGTCTCAAGTTTTCCGCTACCTCAGAATCGAACCTACTGAAACGCCCCCCGACGACGCCGAAAATATTCCCGATGATGTCGGCGAAGGCGACAGCGCAGTCTCTACCTTGCCTAAAAATATTTCAACACCTAAAACTGAAAAATTTGAAGAAGCAACCGACGAATCACCAAAAGAAATAAGTGAAGAAGTTACCGTACCCGATTTTTATCATAAAAGTATCCGTGAATCCGCCCGCCTTGCCAACGCTTCCGGTCTTATCCTCGAAACAAGCGGCAGCGGTTACGCCGTTGAGCAAAGTATTCAACCAGGCACCGTTGTTAAACGTGACTCTATTATTAAAATTATCTTTAGCCCTGATTAAGGAGGTCTTTTCTTTTGGAAATTGTTAAAAATCTTGACGGCTCTCATTTGAAAGTTTCTCTGATAGGCAGACTTGACGCCGTTACCGCTATTCAGCTCGATAAAGATGTTACAAAATCTTTGAGCAATATAAAAAATTTGACGCTGGATTTTACAAAATTGGATTACATAGCGTCCGCCGGTTTGAGAATTTTACTTAAATTGCAAAAGATTATGAACTTGCAAGGCGAAATGAAAATTATAAATGTTAATCGTGACGTGCGGGAAGTTTTGGAAATGACGGGCTTTTCTCGTCTTTTGACGATTGAAGAACCTTCTGCACCTAAAAAACTTTCATTCAATTTCTGAGGTGAAATTATGATTAAAGCATTTGACTTTGAAGGGCAATATTTCCGCTCAAAAGTTCCCGTTCCATTTGTGGAAGACAATTTTTATTTGCCGGCAAAAGTCTTCATTGAAGGATATTTTCCAGTTGGTACAGTTTTTAAATTTCAAGAAACCATCTGCAGTAAAAAAATTGACGTGTATAACGATCAAGTTAATGATTACTGCCACGCCGTTTCACTGCTTTACAGCAATAGATTTAAAGGCAACGAATCTGAAGACGAGGACGACGAATACAAGGTTATTTTTCACGTCGATTTAAGTGCGTTTTTCCTGATGTTTGAACCGATTGACGCTGACGGCAACATTATTGAACTTTAAAAATATTTTAATCTGAAAAAGTCTTCGACTGTAAAAAGTCGGGGATTTTTTTTTGTGCAAAAAAAGATGGGTAGCTTGGTCGCCGGTTCTTTGGCTGTTCTTTTAAAAGGTACTTCTCCGGAGGTTATTTTAAGGAGTTGAGGTAAATGCAGACAATAGGAGAAATTTTAAAATATGAGTACGACAGGGTTGAGGTGCAGGAGCGAATAAGAAAGCAAAGCGCGGAGATAACCGAGAAATGCGCGGCGGAATATCCTGACTGCACGGTAACAGACAGTTTTATATTTGATTATAGTCATTTCAAAAGGCAAGATGTGGCGTGCGAAGGTTGCGAAGGGTTGCCGTGCAAGAAAAAAAGCAATTTGGGAATAAAGCACAAGCCGCAGGTAGATTATTTAAATAATTTGGTAATGGTAAGTTATGAATGTCAGTACGCGCGGGCGGCGCGGCTGGAAAAGAGGATAGCGCGGCAATTTGCGGCGGCGCAGATACCGCCGAAATNNNTATAACGGCAAGACGTGGGGGGATTATGAAATAAACGCGGACAACGAAAACGCGGTATTAAAAGCGAAAGAAACGCTTGAAACGAAGTTATGGCTGTATTTATACGGCGAATGCGGGGCGGGAAAAACATTTTTGGCGTCGCTGATAGCGCAAGAAAGTTTGGCGCGTAATCGCACGGTAATATTTAAAGACGTGCCGTATTTGCTGACAAGATTGCGTAGCAGTTTCGGTAAAGCCCCTGAAAGCACGTTTGAAGAAAAACTTGATACGCTGATATCGGTAGACGTGTTGGTATTGGACGATTTGGGAACCGAGCAAGTAACTAAATGGGGAGTAGAGCAACTTTACACGATAATAAACTGAACCCTTCTCGAAAAAACGGACATAAAAAAGCTAAGAAAAAACAAGTTAATACTAAAAAGATTTTTCAAAAGAATTGGGACAAAGCCAATTAATG
>CAJOGS010000100.1:0-3843 GCA_905234045.1 uncultured Selenomonadaceae bacterium
TTAATTTGGCACACAGTCCCAAATGCAGTTTGTTATGAATTGGAAATTTTGGACGCGCCGCCGGAAGTTGAAGGCGGAATTAATCACTCTAAAAATCACAGCCTGGCAACTACAAAAAAAATTTTTACAAACGGTTATCAAGCAGATTTGCGCCCGTATGCCGACAAAGGAAAAGTTTATTGGCGCGTCCGTGCGTTGGGACTTCATAAAGGCGAAAATATTGGCGAATTCAGTTTGGCAGAGCCGATTTATTTAAATTCAAATTTACCTCTGCCGAATTGTCCGTTGATTAATAATTTTGATTTTATTGATTATAAAGATTTGCCGATTTATCCTGCATACAGTTGGATTCCAATTCACGACGCGCCGCAATATGAAGTTGAACTTTTGAATCACCCGCCGAAAGTTGAAAATGATATTGAACCTTCGCCTGACAGTTTATGGCGTCAAAAGACGCAGGATCAATCCAGTTTGTATGACGAATACAGCCGCCCTTATGCAGGGGCTTATTATTGGCGCGTGCGTGCGCTTGACGAAAATAATAATCCTGTCGGCACGTGGTCGAATACAGAAAAATTTATCGTGAAAGATTACAGCGGCGGCGTAGACGTGGCGATTTTTGGCGACAGCGTGGCGCACGGCGGCGGCGCAGTTTCATATTCTCCACGCGCCCTAGAATACTCCTACGAGACTTATATTGATTTTCCTGTATTGAACCTCAGTAAGAGCGGAGACACCGCTAAAACGTCCTTAGAACGCTTTACAAGCGACGTTTTACCTTTCCACCCAAAAAATTTAATTATTTCGACGGGAACGAATTGCCTGCGCGACGAAAGAATTACTGTTGCAGATATTACGCGGGATTTGGCGGCTATCGGCAGACGTTGCATTGAAAATAATATTCGCCCGATTTATTTAACGCTTATGCCGCTTAATCCGCCAAATATAAAATATATTTTCCGCAATGATACTGATCCGCATTGGCACGATAAATTGGTTGCCGTGAATGAATTTTTGAGAAAGCAAGAATTTGTAATTGACATTGAGCCATATTTTTACGACGCCGAAGGAATGATGAACAACGCACTTTGTATTGACGGTATACACCCCGACATTAGAGGTAAAATGTTGATTGGCGAATTAATAAATTTGAATCGCCATTTGTTAAAGTAGTGGTGTAGTGTGGTAGTGTGGTAGTTCGGTAGGGCGTATTGGTAAAATCTTTGTTACTGAGATTTTTTTTGTATTAAATGTACTTTTTCTTTGTCTTGTCAAAGAGTACCAAAAAGAAAGACGCTTTTTGCGGTGCTGTTTTTTCGCTATCACCGAACAAAAAATAATTTGTTAGCAATTTCAATCAATTTTTCAACACGCACTAGTTTACCAACACGCCCTATAAAAAAATTTTTACAAAAAATATTATCTGCATTGCAATAAATATTTTTTTGGTGATTGACAAGCGAATTTTGAAATTATACAATGATTGTGGCTAAATAGGACGTGATTTATTTCAAGGAGGTGTGATGTTATGCCAAGCGTTAATTCTATAGTTGGACAGGCTAATATGGTTGCCGGTCTTTCAACAAAATTATTCGGCTCAAATATAAATGCGGCGAATCATTCACTGCTGATTAAACCTGCCAATAACACTTTTGCAAACTTTTTAAAATCAGAATTTGGCGGACAACCTGCGCTGACAAATTTAATTCAAAATTACAGCGATAAACGCGAAACTTTCCAAGAAACTTTAAAAGAAAATATGGCGTCATTGAAAGAATCTTCAGACAAGGTTAAAGCAACTTCAGAAACTGAAACCGAAACTCCAAAAATCGCCGATACCGATAATGACAATAATACAGGTGCCGTTCTTTCGACTCTGGGCGAATTTGCCAACGGCAATATCCCGCCGCAAGAAAGAAATATTGCACTTATGGTAAAGCCTAAAGTTGCGCCGAGACCTGAACTGCCTGAAAAACAGAATCTTCAAAAATTCGCCAATGAATATCTTACTGCCGAAAAATCTGTAGAAAAAAATGCCGCGTCAAATGAAGACAGCCGCGTTACCAACGTTAAAAATTTGGTGCGTGATTTCAATTCCACAATGTCTTATTTGAATGAAAATCGCGGAATGTCAAATAAAATGGCGGCACTTGCCGACAAATTCGGCAACAGCGATTTAAGAGACTCCCTCAACGAAATTGGAATTTCTGTTAATCAGCAGGGACTTTTATCACTCAACGAAACTGCTTTTACTTCCGCGTTGAATAAAAATTCTGAAGGCGTCAGTTCAGTTTTGGGCAGTGAAGGACTTGCAGGACAACTTGACAAGAATATTAATTTGGCAAACAATCAAGGCGACAGGCTTTTTACTTCAATTACAGATTATGCCAGCAATCAACGGCAAGATGATTCAGAATCTTTGTACGGCAATAACGCCAATTATGCAAAAGAAAATTCGCCGCGTATCTTTGCAATGTTGACTTGATTTTTAAAATTTTGAATTGCAAATTTGGGGGATTTTTCCCCCGTTTTTTTGTGGAAGGAGAAATTAATTTTATGGGAAAAATTTTGGAAAGTGTTTTGGACGAATTTAAAAACCTTGCGAAAATTCCGCGCCCGTCGAAACACGAAGAAAAAGTCAGTAATTTTTTGTGCAATTATTTAAAATCTTACGGCTTTGAAGTTGTTCAAGACGAAGTTAAAAATATTATTGCCGAAATTCCTGCAACTTGCGGCAAAGAAAATGTTCCGCGCACGATTTTACAGGCGCATATGGATATGGTTTGCGTTGCCGAAAAAAATTATAAATTTAATCCGCTTGAGGACGCAATTAAATTAATTCGCACAGACGATTATTTGACTGCTGAGGGTACAAGTCTCGGCGCAGATGACGGCATGGGCGTCGCTGAAATTCTTTACATTGCCAAAAATCACGAAAATTTTTCGCACGGCGCAATCAGAATTATTTTCACTGTTGACGAAGAACAAAATATGACTGGCGCGAAAAATCTTGACGAAAAATATTTTGCCGACGCCAAATTTTTTATTAACTGCGATTCTGAAAATTACAATGAAATTGTTGCAGGAAGTGCCGGAAATATCCACGTGAATTTTTCACGCAAAATTAATTACACTGCGCCGAATTTTTCCAACACCTTTAAAATTAAATTCTGCGGCTTGCACGGCGGACATTCCGGCATTGAAATTCACAAAGATTACACCAATGCAATTAAATTGACTGCAAAATTTTTGAACATTTTGAGCAGTAAAGAAAAATTTCAGCTTGCAAAATTCGACGGCGGCGCGGCTGAAAATGTTATCCCGTCTGAAACCGAATTTTTTATTGTTACTGATTCACCGCTTGAAAAAATTTCCGCCTATGCTGATGAAATTCAAAAAATTTACAATGACGCCGAGCCTAATTTTAAAATTGAAATTACCTCTGCAGAATTGCCGGAAAAAGTTTTCAGCGACGCAGATTTTAAAAATTTGATTTCGCTGATTTTGGCGGTACACAGCGGCGTTTATTCAATGTCTAACGCTATGCCCGTTACTTCGGCAAATATTGGAATCATTCGCACGACTGAAAAAGTTGACGTTAATATTTTGGCGCGTTCCAACATTACAGAAAAGCTGAATTATTTTATTGACACTTTCGCGCAGGTTGCCGGACTTTCTGATTTTGAAGTAAATTTCGGTACTCCGATTCCCGCGTGGGATTTCAATCCAAACAGCCAACTTTTAAAAATTATGGCTGAAATTTTTGAACGCCAAAATAATTTTGCGCCGAAAATTCACACGATACACGCGGGCTTGGAGTGCAGCTGTTTTTCAGTCAAAAAT
>CAJOGS010000100.1:3871-14354 GCA_905234045.1 uncultured Selenomonadaceae bacterium
ATTCACAGCCCGCAGGAACGTTTACATTTGAAAACCGTTGAACCGCAAGTCAATTTGATTCTTGAAACATTAAAACAAATTGCCGAATAAAAAAATACAGCCGCTGACATTTTGCCAACGGCTTTTTGTTGTAATATTAGTAGGTCGTGTTGAAAAATAAATTGAACTGCTGATGATTAGCAAACTAAATTTTGTATACTAAGCACGAAGTACTAAGAGGCCGCGCAGGACGTACAGAGAAAAAAGCGTCTTTCTTTTTGGTACTTGCAAAGGCGACGAGTAGGAGCGTTTGCTCTTTGACAAGACAAAGAAAAAGTACTTTTAATATAAAAAATTAAAATTATACAAAGAAAAGTAAATTTAACACTAAAAAAATAATTTACCAACACGCTATAAAACAAATTGCCGAAAAAAAATACAGCCGCTGACATTTTGCCAACGGCTTTTTTTGTTGCTGAAAATTTAAGACTTTGTAAGAGTGTCAATAAATTTTTCGACTTGTTCCGAACGATATAAACCGGTTTTACACCAAACTGCAAAATGTTCGCAGTTATCCAAAAGTAAATTATAACCGCGTTCGCCAATTTTACTGCGCGCCCGTGCAACAGTTTCAACCGGTGAATATAATTTTACTTCATCGCTTTTTACGAAAGAATAAATTTCATATGCAAATTTCAAAAAACTAAATTCATTTGATCTAGCAAAATTATCGTAATGAAATTCTGAAATGCGCTTGCCTCTGTCATTGAAATAGCAAACGTGCAAATTTTTATCATCGCCCAAAAATTTTTGAATCGAAGTTTCTTTTACAACGCCGTCCAGAGGATCATTTTCCGACTTGACATAGTGAATGACATTGTTGTTGCCGGAAAAAACTCCAAAATGACGGTAACCTAAACTTCTATCAACATAAATGACATCTGCAAAGTTAATTCTGACAACCATTAAAAATCAACCTTTAGGAGAAATTTTAGCGCGGAGTGAGCGGGAACCGTCTTTATTTTCGAGGACAACAATACCTTTAATAGGATTGTGAGTTGCGGCATCCATAGTGATAACGCCTGTACCGACTTTCAAATCTTTGATAGTTTCGATATTGTCGCGGATTTTTTCAGCGTCAGTGCCGCCGCGTTGAATTGCATCGACAAGCATTTTTCCTGAGTCATAACCGAGCGCAGCAAAAACGTTGGGATTTTCTTTGTATTCATTTTGATAAGACTTGATAAATGCTTGGGAATCTTCGTCGCCTTCAAAATAATGTGTGCAGAAGAAAGTATTGTTGAGCGCGTCTTTACCGGCAATGTCAACAACTTTGGAATCGTCCCAACCGTCTGCGCCGAGGATTACAGAATTAATACCGAGTTCGCGGGCTTGTTTTACAATTTTGCCGACTTCTTCATAATAACCGGGTACAAAAATTACATCAGCATTTGCGGTAGCAATTTTGGTAAGTGCGGCTTTAAAGTCTTGGTCTTTGGCAAGGAAAGCCTCTTCCATTGCAACCTGTCCGCCGGCTGCTTCAAATTTTTCTTTGAAGACTTTGCCGAGACTCTTTGAATAATCTGAACTGGAATCAACATAAATTACGGCAGTTTTTGCAGATAAATCTTTTGCGGCGAATTCAGCCATAACTTCGCCCTGTTGCGGGTCGATAAAGCAACTGCGGAAAATATAAGGTTTAACCGCGCCGTTTTCAACGGTAACGTCAGGATTTGTAGCGGCAGGAGCAATAACCGAAACTTTGTTATCTGCGGCAACTTGTGATTCAGCGATAACATTAGCAGTTACGGCAGGACCGACAATTGCAATTACATTATCATCTGAAATTAATTTTGTAGCAGAATTGACTGCTTCGGCGGCATCAGATTTATTGTCCGCCTCAACGATTTTAATTTTTTTGCCGTTTACGCCGCCCGCGTCATTTGCCTCTTTAATTGCAAGTCTTAAACCTTTGGCAGAATTAGATCCATATTGCGCAACGTTGCCGGTAAGTTCAAAATTTGAGCCGATGACAATTTCATCACCTGTAGCAGCGTTGCCGCCGCCTGTATTACCGCCGGCAGTATCTCCGCCGCAACCTGTGAACATTGCACAAGCCAAAAGCCCGCTTGTAATAAGTGCCGCAAGTCTGGCTTTTTTCTTTCCGAATAACATTAAAAACATCTCCCAATATATATTCAATTACCCGCGTATTTTACATTTTTTAGCGCAGGTAGTCAATTTATAGGGTAAATTTTTAATTGATAAAATTAATTTATATGATAAATTAGGTGTTTTTGATTAATAAAATTTTTTTATATATTTTACGTACTTTTTCAAATTAGCGGTTAGGTCGTATTGAAAAATTGATTGAAAATGCTGATTCACGAATTATTTTTTGTTCGATGAAAACGAAAAAACAGCACCGCAAAAAGCGTCTTTCTTGCAAATGCGAGGAGTACGAGCATTTGCTTTACTTTTCTTTGACGCAACAAAGAAAAAGTACTTTCAATGAGAAAAAAATTTACATTTAAAAATCGAATTAGGGCGTGTTGGTAAACTTTTTTTAAAAATATTTCTATAGACTTTTTTTAAAAAATTTTTTTAGTGCGTGTTGGTATGTTGGTAAACTCTTATTAGTTGAAGTTTTTTTGAATGTACTTTATTTTTGCATTGCGAAAATAGTAGCTAGAGCGTGTTGAAAAAATCCAAAATCCGCAAAGTGCGGACGGAAAAAATTTACTAGGGACTGTTGAAAAAGTCTGTTATCAAATTTTTTCTTGAAAGTTTTTATTTTTTAAACATACTTTTTCTTTGTCTTGTCAAAGAAAAGTACGTTCAATAAGAAAATATTTAAAAACAGATTTATTCAACAGACCATAGATTTTTAAATTTTTTTAAAGAAAATTAATAAAAAAAATTGTAGAAAAAATTTCAAAGGTTGCACAGAAAATCTTTTAGACTTTTCCAACATTCTCTAAAAATAAAAAATCAGCAACTAAAAAAATCGCCGCAACTTTCAAATCAGTTGGAGCGATTTTTGATTTATTTCAAAATTTTCAGTTCAATATTGGTGCTCATTGAGGGACTCGAACCCCCGACCCCTTCCATGTGACGGAAATGCTCTACCAACTGGGCTAAATGAGCGCAAAAAAAAATGGTGGGGCTAACAGAACTCGAATCTGTGACCTCCTCGATGTCAACGAGGCACTCTAACCAACTGAGCTATAACCCCTTGTTATCTTTCAAACAAGGCGTATTATAAACGCAGATTTAAAAATTGTCAAGAAAAATTTTTAAATACTAAAATTGTAATTTTTTGGCGTTTGAATTATACTACAAGTTGTTTTGCAAATTTTCAAGGAGGTTTTAATTTTGAAAGTTGTTGAAGTCGAAAACTTAAAGCCCGGCATGATAGTCGCCAAAAGTGTCATCAACGCCGATCGTGTCGTTATACTTCTGACAAATACCGTACTCAATAACAAACATATTCTCATTTTGAAAAATTTGCAAATTCCAAGCGTAGCTGTAAAAGACGAATTTGACTTGAGCAAACTTTATCAAACGGCAATGGCGTTGCAAAATAAAACTTCGTCGTTCGTGCAAGAATTTGAAAAACTTGCCAAACTTTCCAAAAAAATTTTTGAAGAAATAAAAAACGAAGGCGAAATAAAATCTGCCGTTGCGATACTTGCCGCCAAAATTTTGCCGATGGCTGATAATGCCGGCTCAATAAATTATCTTTTCAGCATGAACAATTCAAATTTTGAACTGTCGTATCACAGCGAAAGAGTCGCAATTTTCGCCGGAATAATCGGCAAGTGGATGAAATTGGAATGGGAAAATATTCGTACACTTGTAACGGCGGCTTTTTTGCATGACGTTGGAAAATATAGATTTCCCGTGCAATTTTTGATGAAACACCCCGCCGACTTGGAGGGCGTCGAATTGCAACTTTACAAGACACACAGTCAAAGCGGCAGAAATTTATTGCAAGGTTTTAAATTTGAAGTTTTTCAACACCATGAATATATGAACGGCACCGGCTTTCCGATGGGCGTACGCGGCAAAGATGTTCATCAGTTTGCAAAAATAATCGCAGTTGCCGATGCTTACGACAGATTAATGTCGGAGCGTCCAAATTTTACAAAAAAAACGCCGTTTGACGCGCTTAGACTTTTGGCAAAGGAACAATACGCGCATTACGACCCGTTTGTTTGTATGCCGTTTATAAACGCGCTGAAAGATCATTTGATTGGCTCGCAGATAAAATTGCAGGACGGGCGCAGCGGCAAAGTTATTTTTTTTCCAAAAGATTATTCATCTTTGCCGGTGCTGAAATTGGACGACGAAAACGACACTGAATTTGATTTGAATAAAAACGCCGATAATTTAATAGTGGAATATGGAATCAGCGGCGATTGACATAAGAAAAATAAATTTGCCGCATTTCGGCTAAAGTTTTTGGCGCGCTCCAAAGTTCGCCGATTGAACTTTCACGCATTGCGGCGGCTAAATGTTCAAATAAGTCGGGAAAATCTTTACCGAGTGTGGCTATAAGATTTTTAATATTTTGGCGGTTAGTGTTGCCGTCGATTGGACACGGCGACTTTACAACGCCGAAATTATTTTTGTTTACGAAACTTTCAATTTGAAATTCGCGCAGGTAGACAAGCGGGCGAATAACAGTAATATTTGTGCGGCTCAGAAAAGTTTTTGGCGTAAAAGTTGTAAGCTGTCCTGATGACAGCAAACTCATAAAAAAAGTTTCTACGGCGTCGTCCAAATGGTGAGCGTAGGCAACTTTGTTGGCGTTCATTTCTTTTGCAATACGGTTAATGGCGGCGCGGCGAAAATAAGCGCAGGTAAAGCACGGGCTTTTATTCGGACAATTTTTAATGGCGGCGGAAATATCGACATTGTGAATTTGATGGGGAATTTCTAAATCAGCGCAAAATTTTTTTAGATTTTCGGCATTGCTTGAAAAATTTTCATCAAAATTTGGATTAATGGTAATTGCCGACAGAGAAAAATTTTTTTTGGTACGCTGTTTCAAAGTGGCAAGCGCGTAAGTCAAAAGCAGGCTGTCCTTGCCGCCTGAAAGTCCGATTAAAATTTTGTCGTTGTCTTGAATTAAATCAAATTCGACAACTGCTCGCATTAATTTACTAAAAATTTGTTTAGATAAAATTAAATTCAAATTGCATAACTCCTTTTTTATAGCCGGTTCGTGTTGAATAAATATTTGAACTGCTGATGATTAGAAAAAAATTTGTAGACTAAGCACGAAGAACTAAGATGCCGCGCAGGACGCGCGGCGCGGGCGGTGCGTTTTTTTCGCGGACGAAAAAACAGCACCGCAAAAAGCGTCTTTCTTTTTGGTATTCTTTGACAAGACAAAGAAAAAGTACGTTCAATGAAAATAATTCAATTAAAAAATCGAAAAACAGAATTATTCAACACGCCATAATAAAAGTAAATTAAGATAAAAATTTATTGAAAAAATTAAAACTTTACCAACACTCACTAAAAAATTAAACTGAAAGATAAAATATAAATCAAGTGATATAATAACACAAAAAATTTAAATGGGGGAATAATCTTTGGACGTAGTGCCAATACTACTGCAAATTTTATTGGTAGTATTTTTAATTGCAATGAACGGCTTTTTTGTGGCGGCGGAATTTTGTTGCGTAAAAATGCGCCCGTCACGGCTTGAAACATTAATACAAGAAGGCAACAAGCGCGCAGTATACGCAAAAAAATTAACTGACGAATTGGACGAAGCACTTTCAGTAACGCAACTTGGAATAACTTTGGCGTCGCTGGGCTTAGGTTGGGTCGGTGAACCGTTCGTAGCAGAATTAATTTCGCCGCTGACACATTCACTCGGATTGGGCGAAACTTTGGAGCATACAATTTCATTTGCAGTGGCGTTTTCAATCATAACCGCCGCGCATATCATTTTGGGCGAATTAACGCCAAAATCGTTGGCAATTTCAAGCACTGAAAAAATTTTGTTGTCAATCGCCTTGCCAATGTTAATTTTCTGGAAAATTATGTATCCGTTTGTAATAATGCTTAACGTCACGGCAAATTTTGTATCGAAACATTTGGGACTGCAAGCAAGCGGCGAAAGCGAAGTTGCACATAATCCCGAAGAAATTCGGCTTTTAATGGAGGAAAGCCATAAACAGGGATTGGTTGACGATACCGAAGTTGACTTTGTGGACAATGTTTTTGACTTCACAGAGTTAAGCGTTCGTGAAATTATGGTGCCGCGTACCGATATGGTTTGTCTGTACACCAATAAAACTTACGAAGAAAATTTGCAGACAATGTTAAATGAACAAATGACGCGTTACCCGATTTGCAACGAGGATAAAGATCATATTATAGGATTCTTGCACGTCAAAGATTTAATTTCGTGGCGATTGAGCGGCAATAAGCAACTCAAGCCGAATTTAACCAAACTTGCCAGAAAAGTTTTTGTAGTGCCGGAAAGTATGGACGTAAGCGTTTTATTGAAAATGATGCAAAAAAATCGTTCGCAACTTGCAATAGTGGTTGATGAATACGGCGGAACTTCGGGAATGGTTACGATTGAAGATATTGTTGAAGAACTTGTCGGCGATATTCAAGACGAATTTGACGAGGAACGATCCGAAATTGAAAAACGCGACGAAAATTTATATTCGATTGATGCAAAAATGTTGCTGGAGGATTTAGAAGACGAATTTGACATTGAGATAAAAGACGAAGACGTTGACACGGTAGGGGGCTGGCTGTCTGACAGAATCGGCGGAGAACCGCGTGTCGGACAAACTGCCTCTTTTGAGGGAAATACTTTTTATGTTGAAGAAGTTGACGGCGTGAGAATCACAAGAATTTTACTGCGCCTTGTCAAAAAAAATTACCGTGAGCTTTAAAAATTTTATCAAAAATTGCAAAAATTTTTGCGTAGTTTCAAACGGCGGCAAAATTTACAAATGAAGATTAAACGCGCTTGACAATAAAACATTGACAAAATATAATGCAAAAAGTTTGAATTTCTACAAAACCCAATTAACGAAGGAGAAATTTTGATGGCGGCTAAATCTCTGATATTAGTTGAGAATGGCAACAAGGCTAAAACACTAAAAAAACTACTCGGCAATTCTTATGCAGTTGTATCTACCGAAGGATTTTTGAAAGCAATGCCTAAAAGTCGTTTGGCGATTGACGAAGAAAACAATTACGCCGCAGATTATAAGACAATTCGCGGACAAGGTCCTACAATGAAAATGTTGAAGAAGGCGACGTTGGACGCCGGCAGGATTTATATTGCGTCGAATCCCGACGGCGAGGGCGAATTTTTGGCGAATCAATGCTGCGAGATTTTCGGCATTAATGAAGAATCCCGTTGCCGAATTATTTGCAGTGAATTGACAAAAGACTCCGTGAAAACTGCGATTGAAAACGCTCGCCCAATCAATATGAAAATTGTTGAAGCCTATCAAGCAAAACAACTTGTTGATAAAATCGCAAGTCATAAAATTGGCGAATATTTTTCTTATAAAATTTGGCGCGGCAATAAAGTCGGACGTTTTCGCGCAATGCTTTTAAAATTAATCGCCGATACTCAACCTGCAGGAAATTTTGAAATTTCTAAAACTCTGACGGATAAAAATTTGCAAATTTTGGCAAGGCGGGATTTAAAATTTTCGCCTACCAAAACAAAATTAATCGCCGCGCAGTTGTACGAAGGAATTAATTTAGATAAAAATTACATGGGATTGATAACTTTCCCCGCCACAGAAATTAAACTTACCGATGAAAATCGAACGCCGGAAAGTATCAAAGAATTTCTCAATATGAATCAGTTCAAACTTTACCAACTGATTTACAGCGCGTTGACTGAAAAATTTGATACGAAAATTGAACTTGACGGCACTTGCAACGATTTATCTTTAATGACGGCGTTGGACAATTTGAAAGTTGACTGGGCTGACTATTACGCGGCGGGTATCAGCAGTTTGATTAAACGTCAATATATTTCGGCTGAAAACGGCGTGTATAAAATAACCGAACTCGGCGAAAAAATTTTGTCGGCGTTGCACGGATTTTTTGACAACGATTTCAGTGCTGAGACTTACAATAATTTTAATTCGCAGGTTGAAGAAATTGCTGAAGGCAAGGCTGAAAAAGTTTCTGTAATTGGTGAATACTGCGCGAAGTTTAACAAAGATTTTGAAAAGGCAATGGCGACACTGCCGCCCGATGCAAAAATTCAAGAAGTTCCCGTTGTTGAAACTGATGAAATTTGCGAAAAATGCGGGCATAAAATGGTTTTGAAACATGGCAGATACGGCAATTTTTTGGCGTGTTCAAATTATCCCGAATGTAAAAATATTAAGCCGTACTTTGAACGTACCGCGCAAATTTGTCCAAAATGCGGCGGGCAACTTGTAAAAAGAATTTTCAGAGGCGGACGTGCTTTATATACTTGCGAAAATTCGGATTGTGATTTTTCGTCATGGGATGAACCGCTTGAAAAAACTTGCAATGCTTGCGGCTCAACTATGTTTGCTCACAAGTTCAAAGGACGTGTTCCAATGCTTTACTGCGGCAATGAAAATTGCACGACTCGCGCAGGACACCCGATTAATAAAATTCTTGAAGACGCAAAAAAACGCCGTGAGGCAAAGAAAAAATGAAAGTAAATGTAATAGGCGCGGGATTGGCAGGCGCGGAAGCGGCGTGGCAAATTGCAAGACGCGGCGTCGAAGTTAATTTGTATGAAATGCGCCCGCTTAAACAAACACCCGCACATAAAACCGCAAATTTTGCCGAATTGGTTTGCAGTAATTCATTACGTGCGGCAGGGCTTACAAATGCCGTCGGCGTTTTGAAAGAAGAAATGCGGCGGCTTGATTCCGTGATAATGGCGGCGGCTGATGAAACTAAAATACCTGCAGGCGGCGCGTTGGCGGTTGACAGAGAAATTTTCGGCGCGGCGGTTACGGCGAAAGTTAAATCTGTGGCGAACGTCATTAACAAGGAAATCACGAGCCTTGACGAGTTTATAAATTCTGACGACATTTTAATAATTGCGAGTGGTCCTCTGACTGATGGCGCACTTGCCGACGAAATTAAAAAGTTGACAGGCGGCGACGATTTTTATTTTTACGACGCGGCGGCACCGATTGTTACGGCTGAATCTGTAAATTTTGAAAAAGCCTTTTTCGCATCACGTTACGACAAGGGCGCGGATAAATCTTACATAAATTGTCCGATGACGCGGGAAGAATATTTAAAATTTCGCACGGAATTAATTTCAGCCGAAAAAACTAAAACGCATGATTTTGAACAGGAAATATTTTTTGAAGGTTGCTTGCCGGTTGAAGTAATGGCGGCGCGTGGTGAAGATACTCTGCGTTTCGGAATGATGAAACCTGTAGGGCTTGAAGACCCGCGCACAGGAAATTTGCCATATGCAGTAGTACAACTTCGGCAAGACAATTCGGCGGCAACGTTGTATAATTTGGTAGGTTTTCAAACGCATTTACTTTGGGGCGAACAGAAAAGAGTTTTTCGGCTGATACCTGGATTGGAAAACGCGGAATTTGTAAGATTCGGCGTAATGCACAGAAACACTTATATAAATTCGCCGAAAGTTTTACAGCCGACATTTCAACTGAAAACTGATTCAAAAATATTTTTCGCAGGGCAAATAACCGGCGTTGAAGGTTATGTAGAATCAGCGGCGGCGGGATTAATGGCGGGAATTAATGCGGCGCGGCTTTCAAAAAATCTTGACGCAAAAATTTTTCCGATTGAAACTTGTCACGGCGCGTTGGCAAATTATATTACAACTGCCGATGAAAAAAATTTTCAGCCGATGAATATAACTTTCGGATTGTTACCGCCATTTGAATACAAAGTAAAAAAATCTGACAGAAAATCTAAAATGGCTGAAAGGTCTTTAGAAATTTTGACAAAATTTGCAACCGAAATTAATTTTTAAATCTTCAGCGCGTTTGGATAGGTTGTGTTGAAAAAATTTCTTTTTTTTAATTTTTATATTTGATAAAATTTTTTATATTTAAACTTACTTTTCTTTGTCCAAGCCACAAAGAAAAGTAACAAAAGAAAAGGCGTTCAAACCGCCAGAGATTCAGTCCTGAATCAATGGCGGCGGCGCGCGTCCTTGCGCGCCGGGTTCGAAAATTTGCACACGTTAAATATTTTTTTAATTTATTCGACACGCGCTAATTTAATCAACTGACTAAAATTACAACTGCCGACAAAAATAAAAAAATTTGCAACCGAAATGGAGTTGAAATAAATGTTTCATGCAACAACAATAGTGGCCGTCAAACGCAACGGGAAAACCGCCATTGCGGGCGATGGGCAAGTTACATTTGGAGAACATACGATTATGAAGGCGACCGCCAAAAAAGTTCGCCGCCTTTACCATGATAAAGTAATTGCAGGATTCGCCGGTTCAGTGGCGGACGCTTTT
>CAJOGS010000100.1:14369-20922 GCA_905234045.1 uncultured Selenomonadaceae bacterium
AAACTTGAACAATGTCACGGACATTTACAACGCGCCGCAGTTGAACTTGCGAAAGATTGGCGTACAGATAAAATTTTGCGTAAATTGGAAGCGTTACTTTTAGTTGCTGACAGCGAAAAAATTTTGATGTTGTCGGGTACAGGCGAAGTTATTGAGCCTGACGGCGACGTTGCGGCGATTGGTTCAGGCGGATTTTATGCACTTGCGGCGGGGCGCGCTTTAATTACTCATACTGAAATGACGGCGGCGGAAATTGCAAAAGAATCGCTTTCTATTGCGGCGGATATTTGCGTTTTCACCAACCAAAATATCATCGTCGAAGAGCTTAATTAGATGGCTAGATTGTCAGATGGTTAGATGGATAGTGGCTAGTTACTGACCATCTGATCATCTGATACACTGACCATCTAAAATCGACCGAAGGGAGATTTTCTAATTGGAATTGGAAAAAGTTAAACATACAGAAATGGGCTTGAATGAACAAACTCCGCGCGAGATTGTTGAAGAACTTGATAAATATATCGTAGGACAGGACGATGCAAAAAGATCTGTAGCAATCGCTTTAAGAAATCGTTGGCGCAGTCGCAAACTTTCTGACGATATTAAAGATGACGTTATACCGAAAAATATTTTAATGATTGGTTCAACCGGCGTCGGCAAAACTGAAATTGCGCGCAGATTGGCAAAATTGGTTAAAGCTCCGTTTGTCAAAGTCGAAGCAACAAAATTTACTGAAGTCGGATATGTCGGGCGTGACGTTGAGTCAATTATTCGTGATTTAATGCAAATTTCAGTTCGTATGGTACGCAAGCAACGCACTGAAGAAGTTAAAGAAAAAGCCACTGAAAATGCAAATGAACGCCTTTTAGATATTCTCGTTCCCGAACCTAAACGCACACAAAATCCATTGAGCAAACTTTTCGGCGGCGTTGAACCTGCCGAAGAAAATAAAACTGTTGAAGTTGAAGAAAATCCCGGCAACGCAGGGCGCGAATTTGTAAAGAAACGCCTTGAGGCGGGCAAACTCGAAGATCAAGTTATTGAATTGGAAGTTTCAGACCACGCAAAACCGATGGTGGGAATGTTTAGCGGCTCCAGTCTGGAAAGTATGGGCGATAACTTGCAAGATATGATTAGCGGACTTGTGCCGAAACGTACCCGCAAGCGCAAAGTTACAATTTCGGCGGCAAGAAAAATTTTGGAGCAGGAAGAAGCCGAAAAACTTATTGACATGGAAGAAGTTGCAGAGACTGCCTTGCAACTTGCCGAACGCAGCGGAATTGTATTTCTTGATGAAATTGACAAAGTTGCAGTTAAAGGCTCAAGCTCCGGTCCTGATGTCAGCCGTGAAGGCGTCCAACGTGACATTTTGCCGATTGTCGAAGGTTCAACCGTTATGACGAAGTATGGCCCCGTTAAAACTGATTATATTTTGTTCATAGCGGCGGGCGCGTTCCATACTGCAAAGCCGTCTGATTTAATTCCCGAATTGCAGGGACGTTTTCCGATTCGTGTTGAATTAAAATCACTGCGTAAAGAAGATTTCCAAAAGATTTTAACCGAGCCGCAAAACGCGCTGATTAAACAATACAAAGAACTTTTGAAAACTGAAGGATTGACGCTTGAATTTCAATCTGAGGCAATAGAAAGAATCGCCGAAATGGCTTTCGATGTCAACGAACAAAGCGAAGACATTGGAGCGCGCAGACTTCATACAATGTTGGAAAAACTTTTGGAAGAAATTTCATTCTCCGCGCCCGATATGGTCAAAGAAGGTAAATCTGAAATTAAAATTGACGCGGCGTATGTTGACGAACGTTTGAAAGAAATTGCCAAGAATCGTGATTTGTCACAATTCATTTTGTAAAAATAATTTTACGCACAAAAAAAGCGCGGCAGCTACTTCAGTAGTTACCGCGCTTTTTAAATTTCATCTGTCAAAAATACAACGCTTAATTCTTTTAAAAATTCTCCGCTTTCATTCGCCAAAATAACTTTTTCGGCATCTATATTCGTCAAGACGGGACAGGTATTAAATCTGTCCAATTTAACGGCACGAACAATCAAAGGATTTTTGCCGACACGTGCGACGGATTCGGGAATAGTGGTTGTATATTCCGCCATTCCAATTTCGTTAATTTTGTCAAAATCCAAATCTTTATCGCCGTAAATAATTTTTCCGGATTCAGCTTTTATGACGGGAGACGCCGAAGTTTTCAAGCCGAGTCCGCGACAATCTATAATAACGCCGCTGTAAGTTACATTTTTTTTCTCGGCACCGGTATTTAATTCAAATTTTATTTCAGTAGACATTGACGCGGAAACAGATGCCGCGAGTGCGAAATTTTGACCGGCGGAAAAAGTCATTACCGCCAACGTTGCTAAAAATAATTTTAATCCTTTCATTGTTATCGCCCTCTTAATTCCATTAATTTTTTTCATTATAACAACCAAAAATGAAAAAATTATAAAAACTAAATTAAATTTGCATTAAAAATATATCGAAAGTTATTGCGTGTTAAATAAATTTTCAAACGGAAGAAGGAAAAATTTTGGAAAGTGCAACATTTTTTTATTTTTTGGCGGCGTCAATTTTGCTGACACTTGCGCCGGGACCTGATATTTTATATTTGATTACAAAAAGTTTGGCAAGCGGTGCGAAAAGCGGAATAATTTTAGCGGCGGGACTTGTAAGCGGAATAATTTTTCATACATTTTTGGTAATGGCAGGAGTTGCGGCGATAATTCAAAATTCGCCGTCGGCAATGGCGGCATTAAAAATTTTTGGCGCGGCGTATTTATTATTTTTGGCGTTCAAATCTTTTCAAGCGGCTAAACGCGGCGAAAAAATTTCAATGCAAAAATCTGACGATGAAAATTCATTTAAAGCAATTTACAAACGCGGCGTACTGATGAATGTTTTAAATCCGAAAGTTTTATTATTTTTCCTTGCGTTCCTGCCGCAATTTGTAAATCTGTCTTCAGAATCTTCAAGCCTGCAAATAATTTTACTCGGCGTCACATTTGCAATTCAAGCATTTATAATTTTTTCGCTTATAGCTGTAGGCGCGGGCAAAGTCAGAAAAATTTTACTGCAGAAAAAAAATCTCGGGCGAATTTTAAATTTTGTTGAATCGGCAGTGCTTGCAATAATCGCCGTGACTTTGTTATTATTCTAAAAAATTTGCGAAAGGAGCAAAATAAATTGGAAGTATCTTATAAAAGATTGACTGATTTTATTTCTGGCAAAACAATTTGTACAATTCCCGTTTATCAAAGAAATTATGATTGGAAAATTGAACACTGCAAGCAACTTTTGGACGATATTGAACGAATAATTTCCAAAAACGTCGAACATTTCATCGGTACGATCGTATTTCAAGAAAAAAGCAGCGGCAATTTCAAAGAGCAAATTATAATTGACGGACAGCAAAGAATTACAAGCATTATTTTATTGGCAAAGGCGATTTTTGATTCTGTCGAAGATGAACAACTGCGCGAAGAAATTTTCACCGGTTTTATCAAAAATTCAAAGTACGATTCAGAATTTAAATTAAAGCCGTCAGAATTTGACGCCGACACTTTCAAAAAAATAATGGACGGCGAAAATTTCGATAATGATGAAAATTCCAGATTGTATTTGAATTACAAATTTTTCAGAAATGAACTTCTTACCAAAAAAAATATGCCGGCTGATTTTTACAATGCACTTTACCGCTTGCAAATTGTCGCAATGAAACTTGATAAAGAAAAACCGCAGGAAATTTTTGAGTCTCTGAACTCAACCGGAAAAGATTTAACCGAAACTGAATTAATCAGAAATTTTTTGCTTATGGATTTAGAGTTTGACGTTCAGAAAAATTTGTATGAAAAATATTGGTTGCCGATTGAAAAAATGTTATTAAACTCGGATATTTTCGATAATTTTATGTTTCAATATTTGGTTTCAAGACGAAAATCAAGCAAAGATATGCAAGGCAGCAAGAATATTCAAATTTCCAAAACTGCGCTTTATCCGACTTTTAAAAAATATTTTGACAAGAATTACAATGGCGATAAAAGCAAAAGTGTTGAAGATTTTTTGGCGGATTTATACGGTTATGCCGAATTTTACAGCCGTTTAATTGCTATTGAAAATGAAGACTTTGAAAAATTATCTGAACTTGAAAAAAAATTTTATGAATTGATTTATCAAGTCGGGGCGTCGAGTTCTCCGATTATTTTAATGGATTTAAATAACCGATACGAAGAATTTATTTTTGACGAGAAAACTTTTATTGAAATGGTTGACGCTTTAATTTCGTTAATGTTCAGATCAAAAGTTTGCAGACAGACCGGCGCAGATACTGCACAAAATGCCGGAAATATTTTATCACGATTTGAAAAAAATCCGCCGCTTGACATTGATTCATTTTGGGCAGCAATTACCGGCGGAAACGGTAAATACACCTTCCCGAACGATGAACAATTTAAACAAGCACTTTTGAGCGGCGAATTATTTTTGAGTTTAAAAAATAGTTGCAAATATCTTTTGTACAATCTGGAAAAAAATTTTGGAGACATTAAAAATTTACCTCCGTACAACGAAACTTTTATTGATTACGTTATGCCGAAAAAACTCAACAAAGATTGGAAAAATTATCTTAGTGATTCTGACAATCACGAAATTTTTTTAAATGCACTGGGCAATTTGGTATTGACGACCGACAACAAAAAGAATACCGAATTTTTCACCGAAAAGCGCGTTGAGTTTGCTACTTCAAAATTTTTCTTTACAAAGGCTTTAAGCAAAAATTCTGATTGGACTTACGGGCAAATTTCCAGTCGCACAAAAAAATTAACCGAAAAGGCTATGCAAATTTGGATTTTGCCGGAAAAATATAAAAAATCCGATGTCGTTGCCGATGAAAATAATTTTACGCTTGATTCTGATTTTAGAAATTTTGTAAGCAGAAAACCGACGATAATTTCAATTTCAGGTAAAGAAGAACATATTAAACACTGGAAAGATTTAATGTACAAAGTTTTATTCAACCTTTTTGAGGCTGACGCAGATATTTTTATAACCGCCGCTTCAGATTATTTATCGACAGATCCAAATGTTTTTAGAGAACCTCTGAAAATTAAAGGCGATCTTTATTTTGAAACTAACAGAGATACACCCGGAATGTTAAGCGTAATAAAAACAATCGTTGAGAATTTTGATAAAATTGGCGACACAAATTTTAAAGATGAAATTTGGTTTACGCTGAAAAATTAATCAAATTTTAATTTAACTCAAAGAATTTTCAAATATACAACGCCTAAAATTTGCACAAGATAAATCGAAGGAGTTGTACAAAATGAAAGTAAAAACTTTAGCACTGTCGGCGATAATCTGCGGCGCGTCAATGTTGGGATTAAATTTTTCTACTGCTTACGCCGCCATAAATTTACAAAATGAAAAAATCGAACAAAATATAGAAATAGAACAACTCAGCCAAAAAGTCAGAGACAGAAACGAAGCTATAGGCGCGGTGTTGGGAATAGCGGCTATTGCGGCGATTGCCAATCATAACGATAAGCACAGTGACGATTATCGCCATAATAATTACCGCCGTCACGAAAATTATCATCATCACGGCAGACATCATATGCCGCCGCCTCCCCGTCATCATCATCACTACAGATAATTTTTTTTGTAAACAGGAATAAATTATTGCTTGACGAAAAATATTTTAGTCGAGCATATTTTTTTTAGTCAAAGGAGTGAGCGTAATGAAAAAAATTTTTATAGCGGCAATGGTGGCGTTCACATTTTTTTGTTCGGCAATTTCAGTCGAGGCGGCAAAAAAAGTTGTTGCAGTTATGCCGCTTGAAAATGTTTACGGATATAACACAGAAAATGTTGCAGAAATTATGACTGAAGAAATAATGATAGCCCTGCAAAACAGCGGCAAATATTCAGTCGTTGAACGTGACCAAATGGCGACAATTTTAAAAGAGCAAGGTTTTCAAAATATCGCCGCTGATCCAAGTACAGCAGTTGAAATCGGGAAGTTAATCGGCGCGGATTATTCTTTAATCGGCAAAGTTACTTTGGCGGCGTTGGAAAAAAATCCAACAAAAGGAATTATCGAAAATATTTTGGGAAATATTTCACGTTCCGGCGGATACAATTCGGGAATAGATTTGCAGTCGACGGCGGGCAACTTTGTAAACGGCTTAAAAGGAAAAGTCAGCGTAGATATTAGATTTGTGAACAATGAAACAGGCGAACTTGTTTTTGCAAAAAGTTTTAACGGCGCAAAGAGCGGCGCAACGCCTGAAGCAGCGTTATATGGAGCTTGTAAAGCGGCGGCGGCTGGATTTCTCAAAGAAATTACCGCAAATTTAATGGGAAGAGTTGCAGACATTTCAGGCGACGAAATTTATATTGATCAAGGCACTGACAGCGGCATTCAAGTCGGCGATGAACTTCCTGCCGGCATTATGCAACTTGCCAAAGTTTACGTTGCTAAGAAACGCAAAATCGGCGTTGGCGATAAGATGGCAGGTCGCCATGGTAATAAAG
>CAJOGS010000101.1 GCA_905234045.1 uncultured Selenomonadaceae bacterium
GTTGAATTATAGAGGTGGACTACTGCATTTTTTGCGCCTTTCAATGCCTCAAAAGTT
This sequence comes from uncultured Selenomonadaceae bacterium, assembly GCA_905234045.1. Classification (GTDB taxonomy): domain Bacteria; phylum Bacillota; class Negativicutes; order Selenomonadales; family Selenomonadaceae; genus Quinella. Next base: position 58 of record CAJOGS010000101.1, read on the forward strand.
TTCTTTATAATATGTTCGCGGGCTTGCGTCAAAACTTGAACAGTTACATCATCGGGAATTAAATTATCTTCAATGAGTTTGCGAAGAAGTGCATATTCAGTATCAGACGCGGCGGGGAAACCGACTTCAATTTCTTTAAAGCCGATTTTCACAAGCGTTTTATAAAATTCTATTTTTTCGTCCAAACTCATGGGAATTATCAAAGATTGATTGCCGTCGCGCAGGTCTACACTGCACCAAATTGGAGCTTTTTCTGGATATTCTTTTTGCATAAAGCTGTAATCAACTTCAGGCGGCATAAAATAACCTTTAGAATATTTTGTGTAATTTTGCATTTATAAAAATTTTCCTCCATTTCATTTTAAAGTACTGCAAATTTTATAATAACCGTGTTGAAATGTCAAAAGATGCCGACAAAATTTCAAAATCATTGATTCAATATATAAATTTTGTTAAAATTTGCCATTAACGAAATTTTTTTGAGAGGTGTTATTTTAATTGAAAAATGATGAAAGGCATGAACTAAATTTGCCTGAATTGACAATGCGCGGTATGTTGCTAGGAGCAATTTTAACAATAATATTTATCGCGTCAAATGTATATCTCGGCTTGAAAGTCGGTTTAACATTTTCTTCGGCGATTCCTGCCGCCGTTATATCAATGGCAATTTTGAGAATGTTCAAGAACTCAAACATTTTGGAAAATAATATGGTACAAACGCAAGCATCAGCAGCAGGAACACTTTCGGCAATTATTTTTATAATTCTGGGTATGCTGATGATCGGATTTTGAATTTTGGCAGACGCTGATTGTATCGGCGTGCGGCGGTTGCTTAGGCGTACTTTTTACAATTCCGCTTCGCCGCGCAATGTTTGTGCATAGTGCTTTGCCTTATCCCGAAGGCGTGGCGGCGGCTGAAATTTTAAAAGTCGGTTCACAATCCAGCAAAAGTATCGAAGGTTTAAAAGAAATTATGAGCGGCGGAGTTATTTCCTCAATCGTGGCATTTTGTACAAATGGTCTTTATGCTTTATCCGGCGCGCTTTCTTTATGGTTTCCAATCGGTAACGGAATGACGCAATTTTCATTGGGATATTCAACCGCGCTTGTCGGCGCAGGTTATCTTATCGGAATAACAAGCTGAATTGCCTTGCTTGTCGGCATTTTAATAGCATGGGCGGGATTTGTCCCGTATTTTACAAGCACAGAAATTTTACCTGACGGGCAAACAATGCAGTCATTTGCACAGGCAATTTATTCTGAAAGAGTCAGACTTATCGGCGCGGGCGCAATGGGCGTTGCCGCTGTATGGACGTTGATAACTTTAATCAAGCCTGTTATTGACGGCATGAAAGAATCTATAGCGGCTGTTCGTGTGTCACAATCCGAACAATCAAAAAATCGCACGGACATTGATATTTCTGTAAAATCTGTGGATATTTTTAATTATGGTTATCGCCCTGCTCGGTGTATTTTATTCTTTTGTCAGTATTGAAAATTTGCCTGTTATTCAAACGATAACTTTTGTGGTTGTCGGCGTAATATTGGCGGTTATGACAGGCTTTTTTGTCGCCGCCGCCTGTGCATATATGGCTGGGTTAATCGGCACTTCGTCAAGCCCGATTTCCGGCATTGGTATTTTGGCGATTATAATTTCTTCGCTTGTGATGCTTGCAATTTGTAATTCTTTTGGAATTTTTGAAATTCCGTCTGGCGAAAAATTTGCAACGGCAACCGCAATTTTTACGACAAGCATTATTTTGGCGATTGCTTGTATTTCAAATGACAATATGCAAGACCTTAAGACGGGTTATCTTGTCGGGGCGACTCCGTGGCGTCAACAGGTTGCACTTTTGCTCGGTTGCATTGTAGGCGCGTTTGTAATTGCGCCTGTGCTTAATTTGCTTTATGAAGCATATGGTTTTCCCGGGGCGTTGCCGCGTTCAAATATGAATCCTGAAAACGCACTTGCCGCCCCTCAAGCCGCTTTAATGACTACCATTGCTCAAGGAATTTTTTCGGCTCAACTGGAATGGAATTACATTTTTATCGGCATGGGACTCGGCGTAATTTTAGTTTTGATAAATGTTTTGCTTACAAAAACTACAAAATATGCCTTGCCGCCTCTTGCAGTAGGTATGGGAATTTATTTGCCGCCGTCATTGCAAACGCCGATAGTTATCGGGGCTTTTATAGGCTATTTCCTCGATAAATTACTTCGCAAACGCAATTTAAATGATGAATCCATTGAGGAACATAAACGGCGCGGAACACTTTTTGCGTCAGGACTGATTGTCGGTGAATCAATTATGGGCGTTTTAATTGCAGGTTTAATTGTTGTATCCGTGACAAATGGCGGAAGTGAAAAGCCGCTCAGTATTGTTTCAGCCGAATTTGCAAGCGGAATGATGCCGGATTTGCTCGGCTTATTTGCATTTGTTTTTGTGATATTTTATTTTTGTAAAATTGTCAGCAGTAAATAAAGTTGCTGTGGCGTTTTGAAAATTTTAAATTCAATTTCTGAAGAGAAATTTTAAATAAAGGCGTTTTTAATAAAACTGTTTTTTTAGTGATTTTTATATTAAATGTACTTTTTCTTTTCTCGCTTAAAGGAGCCCGCAAATCTGCTACCAAACTCCCCCACTATCTACTAACAACTAGGGCGCGTTGAATAAATAGCGAATCAAAAAATGTTGACTAAGCACGAAGTACTAATTTGCCGCGCAGGACGCGCAGCAAATGCTCGTACTCCTCACATTTGCAGGGCGGTGCGTTTTTTTCGCGGACGAAAAAACAGCACCGCAAAACGTCTTTTCTTTTGGTACTTGCAAGGCGACGAATAGGAGCGTTTGCTCTTTGACAAGACAATTAAAAAGTTCGTTCAAAATATAAAAAAGTTCAACAAAAAATCAATTTTTACTGATGAATTTTATTTGATGATATTTTTTTATTTAAATGTACTTTCTTTTTTCCGAAACAAAAGTAGTGGGATAGTTTGATAGTGCGGTAGTGTTTTAGTAATTTGCTATCACACTATCACACTAACAACTATACAACTACACCACTACCACACTACAAAAAAATGCACCGCCAATTCTGACGACGCTTTTTTTATAGCAGATCTTTCGGTTTAACATTCCAATTTATGTAGCGTTTGCGCCCTTTCGTAATTTCGCCAAAGTCAACAGCTTTTTTGGGGCAAATATGCAGACAGCCTAAACATTCAACGCAATTATGATTCCAGACGGGCGAACCGTCGGGGCGGCTGATGTTTTTTACAGGGCAAATTTTTTCACACATTCCGCACTCAATGCATTTTGAAACGTCACAAACAAATTTTTCATCAAGATTAATTCTGCGGCGTTCCCATTCGTCATGCATATTTTTGCATTTATCTTTGAAAATTTCCCAACTTGTATGATTTTCATTTTCAGAAATTGCGGCGGCGATTTTTTCAAGTTGCCAATCTGCATAAATGTAGCGCAATTTTATTCGCCAATCAGCCGCCGTGTCTCGGTACGGCAAATAATTTGAAACCAAACGCACATACCACGTTGCATTTAATTTTAAATTTTTATCTGCAAGAATTTTTTTTAAATCTGTAAAGACTCTGCCAAAAAATGGAATACCGCAAGTGCAAATTGCAAAAATATATTTCGTGTTCGCAAAGTGCAAATTGCTTAAAAATTCCTCAACCAAAATCGGCAAGCCGCCATAATGCAGAGGAAAAATAAAGCCGACTTTTTCAGCATCAATTTCAAAATTTTTGTTATCTAATTCTTTCGGTACGGAAAAAATTTCTGCGTCATTAAATTTATTTTTCAAAAACTGCGCGACGTAAAGAGAATTTCCCGTTGCAGAGAAATAATAAATTTTCGTCATAACATACTTTCAACAACTGATTGACCGAAATAAATTATAAAGCCCATAATCAATATAAACGGCAGGAAAACTTTAACGGCGAATTTCATAATTTGACTTTCGACACCGTGAATACCGACAGCCGCAACGCCAATGGCGATTGATTGCGGAGAAATAATTTTACCTACGCACGCGCCGGAAGCATTAGCCGCCGCCATCCATGCTTGTCCAATTTCATTTGCGCCGATAGCTAACGCAGAATCAGCTTGTAATTTGCCGAAAAGTACACCGCTCGTAGTTGCCGAACCTGTTATAAATGAACCTGCCGCGCCGATAAGCGGCGAAATGAACGGATAAAAAGTTCCCGTAGCCGCAACGGTTGTTGTTGCCATTGTACTTATCATTCCGCTGTAGCCCATTATTCGCGCAGTTCCAATTATCGTTATCATCGTTATAAATGTCGGTATAAGCGTTTTTATTGTTCTGCCCAAAACATTTTTCATATCGCTGACAGTTGCGCCTTGTACAAAGCCGGAAATTACGGCCGCTGCCATTATCAATGTGCCCGGCGTAACAATCCACGTGAAAGTGTACAAGCCCGCGCCTTCGCCCGTGTAAATCGCTATTGAAGTTTTAACTTGGCTTAAAAATTCGTGAATCGGCGGAACTAATTTTGAAGTTGCAATTAAAAATACAAAAATCAAAATGAACGGCAACCACGCTTTAAAACCTTTTTCAAAAGTCATTGCAGATTTTTCTTCTACTGATTGAATTTGATATTCAGGATCTTTGACGGGAAAATATTTGGCGTATGCGATAATTGAACCCATTGAAAAAATTGCCCCTGCAACGCCGGAAAGTCCCGCGCCCATGAAAAAACCCGCGCAAACTGCCGGTACCAAAAATCCTAAACCTGCAACAAGGCAAATTGGAATTACGCCTTTTAACGCCTTCAAAGATTGTCCAAAAGTTACAATCATTAAGAACGGCATTATAATCATCAGTAAACCTAGTTGAATTGTGGTAAACGTGGCAATTTGTGAACCTTCAAAGCCAGTCAACTGCGCCAAAGTTGTAAGCGGCAGACCGATTGAACCGTAAGACGATTGCATAGCGTTTGCCAAAAGACAAACAATAATTGCCGAAATTGGATTGATACCGATACTGGCTAACATACTTGCACCGATTGCAACCGCCGTACCGAATCCCGACATACATTCCAAAAAGCCGCCGAATCCCCACGCAATTAACAAAACTATAACGCGTTGATCCGTGCTGACAGAATTTAACATTTCCTTGATTCTGTCAATGCCCTTTGTGAAAACCGATAAATTGTAAGTGAAAATCGCCGCAATGATAACCCAAATGATTGGCCATATTGCCATTGTGCCGCCTTCAAGTGCCGCCGTGAATGTGTCTTGATAAGTCATACCGAAAAAACTTGATGCTATAAAAAATGCTATTACAAGTGCTACCGAACACGCTTGAAATGCGGGCAACTTCAAAACGCTCAAGGCAATTACCAGCCAAATTATTGGAGCCAATGCCGCAAAAAATAGTGTACTCAAAAAATTTCCCTTCCTTCAAATTATTTTTTATATATTTTAAACAAAAACGGTGATTTTCCTACCGACACCAATTTATTATTTTATATTTTTTTGCTTTGGAAAAATATTTTTTATCGCAAAATAAATTTTAAAAATCTTGATTGACGGCTTTTAAAATGTTAATATTTTCTAAAAATAATTGAATGGAGGAAATTTAATTGGCAAAAATGTTAGTGGCGTATTTTTCGCCGACAGGTACAACTCGCAATGTTGCACAATTTTTATCTGAAGTAACGGGGGCGGATATTTATGAAATTAAGCCTACAGTTACGTATACCAACATGGATTTAGATTGGGACAAACAAAACTCTCGCAGTTCGATTGAAATGGCTGATCCAACTTCCCGCCCCGAACTTGCCGACAAAAATGCAAATATTGACAACTACGACACAATTTTTTTGGGCTTTCCGATTTGGTGGTATGTCGCTCCGCACATTATCAATACTTTTCTTGAAAGTTACGATTTCGCAGGAAAAAAGATTGTACTTTTTGCAACAAGCGGCAGCAGCGGTTTTGGCGATACTGTTAATCATTTGGAACACAGCGCGCCCGACGCCAAATTTATTCAAGGGCGCGTATTTCAAGGAAAAACTGAAAAAGAAACGGTTGCAACGTGGCTTAAAACTGTTGATTTTTAAAATTTCTATGCCGAAAATTCCTAAAAACGGCAAGATTTAAATTTTATTGCACTGACAAAAAATTTTAATTTTTGTAACGAATAGCAGCATTGATTTAACAAAAGTTTTAGATTAAATTTTTGAAGGCGGCGCAGATAAAAAATTTGTGGAAGTCAGAATAAAGTCTTTGAAATTTTAGTCAGGCGGTGAGTCTTTTGAAAAAAAAATTTTTACTGTTATTAAGTTTTATGTTAATTTTGATTGTTGCGGGCTGTGGCAAGGAAAAAAATCACGTCGAACATCAACCGGTCAATCAATCTCATGTAGCAAAAATTGAAAGAAATGCTGACGATAAAATTTTAGTGGTTTATTTTTCAGTGCCGGAAAGTGACAACGCCGAAACTATAACCGAAGAAGAAAAGAAAAGTGCTGTAGTGATTGACGGCGAAGTTTTGGGAAATACTCAATACATTGCACAGATTATCCGACAAAACAGCGGCGCAGATATTTTTAGAATTGAACCTGTAACGCCATATCCGATGAATCACGGCGAAATTGAACAAATTGCAACGAAAGAAAGACGCGATAACGCTTTACCTGAAATTCTGAATAAAGTTGAAAACTTTGACGAATACAAAATAATTTTTGTCGGTTATCCGATTTGGTATGGAAGTATGCCGCGCATTTTGTACAGTTTCTTTGGCAGTTACAATTTCGCCGGAAAAACTATTGTGCCGTTCATAACCAGCGGCGGCAGTGGTTTTGCAAATACAATCAGCGAAATTAAAAATATTCAGCCGAACGCCAATGTTATTGAAAATGGTCTCTCGGTTAAACGCGAAGTTATTAAAAGTTCTGAACAAGATATTAAAAATTGGCTCAAAAATTTAGGTTTTTAATATGAAAATTAAAATTGTTACAGATTTTTTAATGCTGACAATTTTATTGTTGTTAATGCCATATTCACTGATTGGCGAAGAGTTACACGAAGTTTTCGGCGTCTTACTGTTCGGCTTGTTCATATTTCATCAAATTTTAAATCGAAATTGGTATAAATCCCTAAAAAGCAGAAATTTCAATTTAAAAACGGCAATAAATTTTTTGATAATGTTGCTGATGATTTTGCAAATTGTAAGCGGCGTTTTAATGTCAAAATACTTGTTTGTATTGGATTTTTACGACGGCTTGAGTACTGCGCGACTGATTCACCTTGCAATTTCGTATTGGCTTTTTATTTTTGTGGCGATACATTTGGGATTGAATTTTAAAATTTTGAAAACGCAACTGAAAATAAAATCAGTGACGCCGCTAAAAATTTTTGCGGGCGCATTTTCAATTTATGGAATTTACGCTTTCATAAATCGAAAAATTTTTGATTATATGATTTTGAAAAGCGAATTTGTATTTTTTGACTTCAGCGAAAATGTAGCGTTTGTCATTGCAGATTTTCTTGCAATAATGATTTTGTTTTCATCAGTAACTTACAAACTTAAAAGTAGTGTTTAGTTGGTAGTTGGTAGGGCGTGTTGAAAAATTAATTGAAATTGCTGATTAACGAATTATTTTTTGTTCGATGAGAACGAAAAACTAAGATGCCGCACAGGACGTGCGGCGCAGGCGGCGTGCGAATGAGCGTTAAGCGAATTAACGCCGCAAAACGTCTTTTCTTTTTGGTACTTTTTCAACTAAAGAGCGCGCCTCACCGCGCAGGACGAGCAAAGAAAAAGTACGTTAAATATTAAAATAATTTTTAAAAACAGATTTATTCATCAGCCCCTAGGGGCTGTTGAATAATTATTTTAACCAGATAAGAATACAAGCGAGGTGAACAAAAGCAAGAAAGCGACAAGAAAGTTTATCAAAACGAGTTGCA
>CAJOGS010000102.1:0-2775 GCA_905234045.1 uncultured Selenomonadaceae bacterium
CGAAACAGTTTCAGGGTTGTTGTTGATAATAATCGCCTCAACGCCCATTTCACGCAACGCCCAAACTGAATGAACGGAGCAATAGTCAAATTCGACGCCTTGCCCGATTCTGATAGGACCTGAACCGAGTACAATAATTTTTCTGTTGCCGCTGACTTCAACTTCGTCATCTTCAGAACGATAAGTTGAATAATAATATGGCGTAGCGTCAAATTGCGCGGCGCAGGTGTCAACCAATTTGAATTTCGGCAAAATTTTATTTTCAATTCGCATTTGGCGAATTTCTTTCATATTTTTTCCCGTCAATTCAGAAATGGATTTATCAGCCAAGCCGATTAATTTCGCCGCGTTCAAAAGTTCAACCGTTAATTCTTCAGATTTAAGGCGATTTTCCATATCAGCGATATTTTTAATTTTTTGGATAAAGACTTGATTAATCTTTGTAATGTCAAAAATTTCATCAACGCTTAAAAGTCCGCGTCTCAAAACTTCAGCAACTACAAAAAGTCTTTCATCGTTGATATGTTTCAACTGGCGCAAAACTTTTTCGTCGTCCCAATCAGCAAATTTTTCAAGGTACAGACGATTAACGCCGATTTCCAAACTGCGAACGGCTTTTAAAATTGCGCCTTCAAAACTTTTATCGATACTCATAACTTCGCCGGTTGCCTTCATTTGAGTACCGAGAGTTTTATCGGCGTAAACAAATTTATCGAAAGGCCAACGCGGGAATTTGACGACGATATAATTTACTGACGGTTCAAAAATTTCGTGTGCCAATTCGTCCAGCGTGTAGCCAATCGCAATTTTTGAAGTGATACGCGCAATAGGATAACCTGTCGCTTTCGACGCAAGCGCGGAACTTCTGCTTACACGCGGATTAACTTCAATGACGTAATAGTTTTGACTCTTCGTATCAAGCGCAAATTGAACGTTGCAGCCGCCTTGAATACCGAGCGCACGAATCATTCTGAAACTTGCCGCTTTCAATAATTCGTAGTCAGATTTACTCAAACTTTGGCACGGCGCAACAACGATTGAATCGCCTGTATGAACGCCTACCGCGTCAACATTTTCCATATCGCAGACAGCAACACAATTATCGTTGCCGTCATGCATAACTTCAAATTCAATTTCTTTCCAACCTGCTACACTGCGTTCAATCAGTACTTGACCAATCATCGAATATTTTAAGCCGCGAATAACAATTTCAACAAGTTCTTCCTCGTTTTCGGCAATGCCGCCGCCCGTGCCGCCTAAAGTATAAGCAGGACGAACAATCAGCGGATAACCTATTTCATTTGCAAACGCTACCGCGCTGTGAACGTCTTCAACAATCGTTGATTCAGGTACAGGTTCGCCAATTTCTTGCATTGTGGCTTTAAATTTTTCTCTGTCTTCTGCTTTTTCGATTGCGTCAAGCGGCGTTCCCAAAAGTTCGACATTAAATTTTTCAAGTACACCCGCTTCAGCAAGTTTTACCGCCAAATTTAAACCGGCTTGCCCGCCCAAAGTTGCAAGTAAACCGTCGGGGCGTTCCTTTTCGATTATCGACGAAAGAAAATCTACCGTCAGCGGCTCAATATAAACTCTGTCGGCAATATTAACATCTGTCATAATTGTTGCGGGATTTGAATTGACCAAAACGACTTCCAAGCCTTCTTCTTTCAAGGCGCGGCAAGCCTGCGAGCCCGCGTAGTCAAATTCTGCCGCCTGTCCGATGACAATAGGACCGGAGCCGATTACCATTACTTTTTTTAAATTTTCCTTCTTAGGCAAATGTATTTCTCCCTTCAATTAAGCACTGCATTAAGCAGTCAAATTTCAGCGGCATTAATCGCCACTAAGAAATTTTTGGCGTCAAATTTTTTAATCGGGGGGTTGCCCCGATTTTTCCTTAATATCGAAATTGATATATTTGGTGAGGCAAAAATTTTTTAAATACATTTTTATCGCCTCCTCAAAAATTTTTGTGACAGAATCTATTTAATAATCAATAGGATTTTCACCGTTAAAGCCGCCTTTAGCCGCCTTCAGATAAACCTTCAGATAAATTTCGATACATCATAAAAGTTTCATCAAATCACCGTGAACAATCGTAGCAACTGCGCGACCTTTCATTTTTTTGCCGACAAAGGGCGAATGTGTGCCACGTGTATAGAAATTAGCCGCGTCAACCGTCCATTCCAATTCAGTATCAATAATTGCAATGTCCGCCCAACTGCCGACACTTAAATTTCCTGCGTCAAGGTTGAAAATTTTTGCAGGTTCATATGTCATTTTTGAAATCAAAGCGGGTAAATCAATTTTACTTTTGTGATATAAATCTGTCAATAAAATTCCCAAAGCAGTTTCAAGACCGGGAAAACCGCTCGGCGCGTAAATATATTCTCTGTCCTTTTCTTCGGCGGCATGCGGCGAATGATCCGTAACAATGCAATCAATCGTACCGTCAAGCAAGCCTTTCAAAAGTTCGTCACAATCTTTTTGAGTGCGGAGCGGAGGATTAATTTTTGTGGAAGTGTCGGCAGGATTTACAAAATCATCTGTCAACGTCAAATGTTGCGGAGTAACTTCAGCCGTAACTTTTACGCCGCGTTTTTTGAAGTCTCTGACAAGTTCCACCGAACGCGCCGAACTCATATGGGCAATATGAACGCGTCCGCCCGTGTATTCCGCCAAAAGACAATCCCGCGCAACTGCAATATCTTCTGCAACGCTCGGACGCCCTTTCAATCCTAAAATTGCACTGCGCGCGCCTTCATTCATCACGCC
>CAJOGS010000102.1:2812-9337 GCA_905234045.1 uncultured Selenomonadaceae bacterium
TCGTGGCAAATAATAATTTTGTCCCCGTGCAAATAATCCAGCGCGTTCATAAAAATTTTTGCGTTGTCGTCAAATTTTCCGTCATCAGAAAATGCAACCGCGCCCGCCTCAATCATATCGCGCATTTCGGCAAGTTCTTCGCATTTCTGATTTTTCGTAACTGCGCCGATAATTTTTATATTGATAATCCCGACTTCTTCGGCGCGTTTAACCATTGAACGCACAAGCGCGGCATTATCGACAACAGGCGAAGTATTCGGCATTGTCGCAACCGTCGTATAACCGCCCGCAACCGCCGCTTTACTGCCGCTTTCAAAATCTTCTTTCGATTCTTGTCCGGGTTCTCTGAAATGTACGTGCATATCAATTAAACCGGGCGTTACAATTTTGCCGCTTGCGTCGTATTCGTGATTTGCCGGCGTTTTAATGTCAGTGCCGACTTCAGAAATTTTGCCGTCAACAATTAAAACATCAGCAATTTTATCAATATTGTTGGCAGGGTCAATGACGCGCCCGCCGCGAATCAAAAGAGAATCTTTAATATTTTGGTTTACTTTGTGAATGTCCCAAGTATTCATTTTGCGCCCCCGTTCAATTTTTTAATTAATTCGGCAAGATATTTTTTTGCGTCAGAAAAATTTTTGTTTTCGTCTTCAGATTTAAATTCTTCCAAAATAATTTCGGCATCTTCAAAAGAAAGTGACGCCGCCACTTGAAAATATTTTGTTTCTTCCCAACTTTCATCAGAAATTCTTTCGATGAAAATTTTTTTAATTTCAGCAATGTTTACGGCCTCGACGCCATTTTTGTCAAAAATAAAATTCATTTTGTACCACCGTTCAAATTTTGAATTAATTCGGTAAAATTTTTTTGCGTCAGAATTTATTTAGGTGCTGTTGGTAAACTTTTTTGAATAAATTTTTTTCTATTGAACTTACTTTTCTTTGCTACTCCAAAACTTTTTAATCAATGGCGGCGGCGGTCATCCGTGACCGCCGTTAACTAATACCTAAAGCATTGGACTTTACCAACACGCTCTAAAAACTTAAGCATAAAATTCATTTTGCGCCACTGTTCAAAGTTAAATCTAACAACGCCATTCTGATTGCAACGCCGTTTTGAACTTGCTCATGTATTGCGGAATGTTCGCCGTAAGTTACGGCGTTTGAAATTTCCAAGCCTTTATTTTGCGGACCCGGATGCAAAACTAACACGTCATCTTTTGCAAGTTTCAAACGTTCGTCATTAATCCCGTAAACTCTAGCATATTCACGCGGCGAAGGGAATAATCCCGCCTGTTGTCTTTCAAGTTGGATTCTCAAAACATTTACAACGTCAGCATTTTTAATTGCGTCTTCGATATTTTCATGAACCGTTACGCCGTCAAAATTGAAGAAACGCGGCAACAAAGTTTTTGGCCCTGCAAGATGAATTTCTGCGCCCATTTTAGTTAAGCCGTAAATATCGGAACGCGCTACGCGACTATGCAAAATATCGCCGACAATCGCAACTTTCAAGCCGTCAATGTGTCCTTTGAAATGTTCGATTGTGAATAAATCCAACAACGCTTGCGAAGGGTGCGCGTGTGCTCCGTCGCCCGCGTTAATTATCACGGGCTTAACAACTTGCGTTGCATATTCTGCCGCGCCTTCGGATTTATGGCGAATAACTATGGCGTCAACGCCCATTGCCTCAATCGTCATAAGCGTATCGCGCAGGGATTCGCCCTTTGTAATGCTACTTGTGCCGGCGTTAATTGAAACAACGTCCGCGCCCAAATATTTCCCCGCCAATTCAAATGAAGTGCGTGTGCGGGTTGACGCCTCCAGAAACAAATTTATAATCGCCTTGCCGCGCAGGTTGGGAAGTTTTTTAACGTCACTGCGAATTATTTTTTTCATTTCTTTGGCGGTATCAAGTACCAGCCGAATTTCATCAGGCGAAAAATTTTCTAAATCAATAATGCTTTTTCCAAACAAATTTTATTCGCTCCCTTCTTTGTAGTGGCTAGTTGTTAGTGGCTAGTTGAGTGGTTAGTGATTAGGGCGTGTTCACATTAAAGAATCAACAATCATTGAAAATAAAAATATCTAATTTATCATAACGAGTAGAAATTCTTCTGAAACGTTTGAGACGACGGAAAAATCTTTCAATCACGTTTCTGAATTTATAAAGTCTATTGCTTTTTGGTGGTACAACAGGTTCGTAACCGAGATTTTCGGCAGTCAGTCTGATATTATCTTCTTGATATGCCCTGTCAGACACTGTAACCATATGTATTTAATCAAGACAAATAAATTTTACTCCATCTGTTTAAACGCACATAAACTGTATGCCAATTTTGGTAATGCCCTCCATTTGCAACCATTTTCGGTGACATACAAAATTGCGTTTTTGCGATTTTTTCGTATTGCTCATTTGTAATTTTCATAAGTTCATTATACTTTACTTATCAATAGTGTGAACACGCCCTAGTTGAGTGGTTAGTGATTAGTAAAAAAAACTGTGCAACTTTTGAAAATTTTTGTACTATTTTTCTTTTGTAAAGAAAATTAAATCTAATATAAAAAAATTTTAACTAGGCTCTGTTGGTAAACTCTTTTTTTTTATTTTTTTATATTAAACTTACTTTTCTTTGTCTTGTCAAAGAAAAGTAACAAAAGAAAGACGCTGCTGCCGGCAAACGCTCCTACTCGTCGCCTTTGCAAGGTTTTTCGTGTTTGGCGCGGTAACAGGTCAGCTGTTCAGCTGCGTTCCACCTTTTACACCACTTTTAATCACAGGCAAAAACAGAGACGGGCTGGGGCGCGGGTATACTGACAAAAAGACATTTGCTAAAGGTTAGGTAATTCCAACTCTCAAAATTTTTTATTTGTTGCATTGTTCACTTTACCAACAGCCCCTAGAAATTTTTAAAAATAAATTTATTCAAAAGACCATAGCCATCAGCCACACTATCCACTAACAACTACCTAACTACCAAACTACTAAAAAAGAGGGTTTAAGCCCTCTAAAAATTTCAAATATATTTAAGACAAAGTTTTCATTTCGTCCATTGGCCAAAAAACAAAAATAGCCTTGCCTTTAACCAAATTCAGCGGTACAAATCCAACATCAGAAAAACGGCTGTCTTCAGAATTATTTCTGTTGTCGCCCATAACAAAAATTGTACCTTCAGGAATTGTAACTTTGGGATATTCCGTGTAAGTTTTTTCCAAAATGTAATCTTCAATCAAAAGTTGGTCGTTTACATAAACGCGCCCGTCTTTAATTTCAATAGTATCTCCTGCAGTTGCAATAACGCGCTTGATGAAATCACGGCTTGGATCACGCGGATAACGGAAAATTACAACTTCGCCTTTTTCGGGACTTCTGACGTAATAAATAAATTTATTGACGACAAGTTTTTCTTCGTGCAAAAGAGTCGGGCGCATACTGGGACCGTCAACAACATAAAGTTCAACAATAAAAGTACGAATCAACATTGCAACAACAATCGCCGCAATAATTGAAACTGCCCAGTCTTTGGCTTCTTCTCCCATTGATTTTTTTTCTTCACTAACGGAATTCACTAAAAAAAATCACTCCTTGAAAAAATTAACTTTGAGGATTTTGCTGGTAATCTTGCGGTTTTGGTTCAGGTTGAGTTTGCACTTGAGAATTAGCATACGCTTGCTTAGTCAACGCCATTTTAGATTGTTGAAGAATTTGCATAGCCTGTTTCAGTATAATCTCCATATCATTAATACTGTTGGCAGTATTTGCAACATTGTTAATTAACTGATCGAAAACTTGATGAGAGTACTGATTAACGCCTTCTTGAAATTGTTTGGCTTGAATACGGCTGTTTTCCAAAATTGAAGCTGCTTTTTGTTGCGCCTGAAGTTCAGTAATTCGTGCTTTTTCCCGCGCCTTTGTAACAACGTCATTTTCTTCAACAAGTTGCGCGGCGCGTTTTTCGGCTTGCTTGATAATTTTATCGGATTCAATTTGCGCCATACGGATAATATTATCACGATTATTGAGGACTTCTTCAGCGCGTCCCAATTCTTGGGGCAATTCATTTCTGAATTCTTCAATTAATTTAAGCAATTCTTCTTCTTTAATCAAAGCCTTACCTGTCAGCGGTAAATGTGAAGCACTTGCAACAAGCTCTTCGATTTTGTTCAAGGTATCGCGTACAGCCATGAAAGCAACTCCTTCACGTGTGGATTTTTATTTTTCATTTTTAATAAATCACTCCAAGATTTTTTGTTTATCGTACAAAGCAATTTCTACACATTCGGGAACAAGTCCATGAACCTTGCCTTTAAATTGTGCAAGTTCACGAATTGCCGACGAACTGATAAAAAGATATTCCGGCGCAGTCAAAAGAAAAATTGTATTGGCATCGGGAACAAGATGATTCAACATTTGCGCTTGATTGTATTCGTATTCAAAATCAAGATTTGAACGCAAGCCGCGAATAACAATATTAATATCATTGCGCTTTATGTAATCAGCAACAAGACCTTCTGAATAATCAACTTTGATATTTGGAATATGTGAAGTTGATTGACGCAGGAGTTCAACGCGCTCTTCGAGTGTGAAAAGCGAATTTTTGCGCTTGTTGACAAAAACGCAGATAACCAATTCATCAACAATCGTTGCGGCGCGTTCAAAAATATTAACATGTCCATTTGTAACAGGATCAAAACTCCCTGTGCAGAGTGCCTTTTTCATCATTCGCCCCCTTAAAGTTGTGAATTTTATTTTAGTTGAAAATCTGATTTATATCAAGTAGAAATTTTAGTAAATTAAAAAATTGCTTAGTTTTTCGAGAAAGTGCATTTATTTTCGTACTTGAAAAATATTTATATTCGTTGTATGTCCGTAATTAATTTTTCTGATACAGTTTAATTTTTCGGCGTTCAAAATTTCGTCCGCGCCGTATTCAACAATCATTAAACCGTTATCAGTAAGTAAATTTAAATCTGCAACCAAATTTATTGATGCCTCTGCAAGATTTTTTTTGTAAGGCGGATCGCTGAAAATTAAATCGAACTTGCAATTTTGACAAGCAAGTTTTTTGAGCATTTTAGAAAAATCGCCGCGCAGGACTTTACAATTTTGAAATTTGCCGTGTTGAATATTATTAGAAATTAAATCTGCAGTAGCAAAATCAATGAAGACGGCAGAATTTGCGCCGCGTGAAAGCGATTCAAGACCAAGTGCGCCCGTACCTGCGAAAATATCCAAAACATTTTCGACTTCTGAAAAATCAATTAAACCGTTCAAAATATTAAAAACAGATTCCTTGATTCTGTCGGCAGTGGGGCGAGTTTCAAAGCCTTTCGGTGTCTTGAGTTTTAAACCTTTGGCGGTTCCGCTAATGATTCTCATTTAATTCCTACCTTGTTTAGGTCTTAGATGGTCAAATTGTCAGATTGTCAGATTGTCAGATTGTCAGTGATTAGTTAAAACCTAGTACCTGATATTCTTCAACTGTAAAAATATTCCTGCCGAAATAAAAAATCCCGCAACAGCAATAAAAGTGTGCGGAATTTTTTAATATATAACATAAAATAATTAACGTTTTGAGAATTGTGACGCTTTTCTTGCTTTTTTGAGACCGTATTTGCGGCGTTCTTTTTCGCGGGGATCGCGTGTAACGAAACCTGCTTTTTTGAGCGCGGGGCGAAGACCTCCGTCCAATTCCATTAAAGCACGGGTAATACCGTGACGAATTGCGCCGGCTTGACCTGTAGTGCCGCCGCCTTGAACGTTTGCAATAACGTCGTATTTATCTTCCATTTCGGTAAGGACGAGCGGTTGACGAACAATCAATTCAAGCGTTTTCAAGCCAAAATATTCTTGCATTTCACGACCGTTAATGGTAACTTTGCCGCTGCCCGGAATAAGGCGAACGCGAGCGATTGAACTTTTGCGGCGTCCTGTGCCGTAGTACATTACATCTGCCATTTTATCACCTCAAATATTAGCAAGTTTCGATTTTCAATTCTTCAGGTTTTTGAGCTTCATGCGGGTGTTTATCGCCAACATATACATGAAGTTTATTGAATAACTCTGCACCGAGTGTATTTTTTGGAAGCATACCTCTTACCGCGTGTTCAATGACACGTTCGGGATATTTTTGCATCCATTCGGCGGCAGTAGCGAATTTTGCGCCGCCGGGATAACCGGTGTGATGATAATAAACTTTCTTGCGAAGTTTTTTGCCGGTGAAAACGGCTTTTTCAGCGTTGATAACAATTACATAATCGCCTGTATCAACATGTGGAGTATATTCGGGTTTATTTTTGCCGCGAAGGACTTTTGCAATTTCTGCCGCAAGGCGTCCAACGATTTTGCCTTCAGCGTCTACAACGTACCATTTTTTTTCGACGCTGCCCGCCTTTGCCATAAACGTATCTTTCATTGGATTTTCCTCCAAAATTACTAAAACTGAACTTTTCAGCGAATCAACGTCCGGGGCATTGGAAACATTTTATCGCCATACCGCAGTATAATAAACAAAACTATTCA
>CAJOGS010000103.1 GCA_905234045.1 uncultured Selenomonadaceae bacterium
TAGGAAGATACCCAAAAGAGTCCGAGAGTGGGCAAAAAACGGCTTACAGACGATTCTGGGCAGTTTGAAATAAGTTCCGGCGCAGATCGTGGGGTGGAACCCAAAAACCGAAGGGTCAAGCAAAAGTGGTTGTAGCGGATGGAATCCACACTTAAAAATTTTAAACTTACAATAAAAATATCAATAGTCTTAAAAGATTTCATATTAGGCTAAATAAAACTATATCAAAAAATATATAGAAAAATTGCACTCATTAAAGAAATTTTTCGCCTTAATCCAAAATCGAAATTTCAATTTTTCCAAAAAATATTTTTTCAATCGAATTTTCTAAAAAAAAATATCCTCTCCAAAATAAGCAACTGTATTTTTTAGATTTGACATTAAATTAATGCTGATATTATAATTTCAAACTATGAACAACATATTTGCGCGGAACGCTTTTAAACTTTTTGAAACTTCCGAGACTTACAAATTTTGTTGATGTACCGCGCTTTTTGTCAGCAACGACAAAAATTTTTAATTCGTTAAATAATTCGTAAAATTAAAAAATCTAAAAGAAGGGAAGGGACGCTGTCTTACTCCTTGCATTTTTAACTGTGAGGTTTCCGGCGGCGCGTTTAATTTGAAAATTTTAGATGACGAAAAAAAAATAAAAATTTTGTTTGTATTGGGCGGCTGTATCATTACAGCAATTATTTACATTTCAATTTTTACCATTGACGTTGATAACGACAATTCACGGGAAAAAATTGGCTTTATAATTCTCGGCGACATTAATGAACCCGGCTGGAACGGTTCACATTACAACGGCATTAAAAGTGCTTGCGATGAATTGGGCTTAGAATTGCTGGTAAGAGACCACGTGACGGAAAATAACGGCGAATGTCCCGCCGCCGCCAAAGAATTAATCGAACAAGGCGCAAAAATTATTTTTTTGGCAAGTTTTACATACGCGGAAGAAACTGAGCCTTTAATGAAGAAATATCCGCAAATTTCTTTTATAAGCACTTCGGCAATATCAGAGGTCAAAAATTTAACTTCGTGCTTTGCAAAAATGTATCAAGGGCGTTATATGGCGGGCGTGCTTGCAGGTATGCGTACAAAGTCGAATGTTATCGGCTACGTTGCCGCTTATCCTAATTCTGAAGTTTGTCGCGGTATCAATGCTTTTACTTTTGGACTTCACAGAGTTAATCCCAACGCAAAAGTTGTTGTTATGTGGACGTACGATTGGGAAAACCCGACATTGGAAGCTAACCACGCAAAAAGATTGATTGAAGAACGCGGCGCAGATGTTTTGACATATCATCAGGACGACGACGCTACTTGCAGAGTTGCCGAAAGTTACGGCTTAGATTTTATAGCCTACAATGCAATTTTGGAGGGTTATTCAGATCATTATTTGGCGTCGATAATTTGCTGTTGGGACATATACTACAAAGATATTTTGCGCCGCTATTTGAAAGGCGAACTTGTCGCATTGAGAAATACTTGGATTGGTGCGCGTGAAGGCATAATCGAACTTACACATTATTCTGATTTGGTTACTCCAAAAATGATTACGGTTATAAATTCCGTGAAAAATGAATTGGCTTTCAGCAACAATTTGATTTTCTATAATGAAATTTATGACAATCAAGGGAATTTACGTTGCGGCAAAGATCAAGTTTTGACTGAACAGGAACTTTTAAGCAATATCGACTGGCTTGCAAAAGGAGTTGAAGTTCTTGAATAAAAAGTTAATCGCACAATTATTTTTTCTCGTTGCGTTTTTGGTTGTAATAGGTTTTTTAATGCAACAAAAATTCAGCAATATGTTAAATTCCACGCTGGAGCAAAATATAGCGAATCAAACTTCAGACATGGCAATAGTTGCTGAAGAAAGATTTTCTCAAGAATTGGCTGAATTGCGTTTTGCGGCAAATTATTTGTCGGATCATTTAAGTAACGAAGTTGCCGCAGATATTTTAGCTGAATTAAGAAAAAGCAACTCCGGCGTTTCTGTAGGATTTGTAACACCGCTCGGAAAATCAATCATCGGCGATCCTTTAAACAAATTTGAATTTTCAAGATTGCCAATGGCGTCGCAAGGTAATGATCTTGTTGATTACTACGCTGACAAAGGCTTATTATTTGCCGTCCCCGTCGTAAATAACGGGCGTGTTCTCGGCATTATTTATCGCTTGTACCATGACGATTTACTGACAGATTTATTTGGACTTGCCGAATATAATGCCGAAAGTCGCTTTTTGATTCAGGAACGCAACGGACAAATTATCGTACCTTACAAAAGTTACGGCGTAGACGACCAAGAATTTTTGAGAGACAACAGCATTGTTTCTACATTTCAAAAATTGCGCGAACGCTTGAAATCTCATCGTTCAGCCTCAATTTATTATGAAGGTTCACGCGGCAAATATTTTTTATTCGGCGCGGATTTAATTCAAACTAACTGTGTAATGATTGGCTATGTTCCATGGAGTGCGGTTGCGGGAAATATTTCAAAAATCAACACAACGATTTTTATTTTAACTTCGCTGATGTTATTGCTGTTTTTGGTTGCAAGTGTCTATCTGTTTTTAATCAACGAAAAAGCCAAACAATCTGATGAATTTAAACGCGAAAAGCAAGAGGCTGATCAAGCGAATCAAGCTAAAAGCGCGTTCCTTGCCAATATGTCGCACGAAATTAGAACGCCAATTAATGCCATTATCGGCATGAATGAAATGATTTTGCGCGAAAGTAACGAAATGGAAACTATCAAATACGCGCAAAACGCCGCCGCCGCAAGTGAAAGTCTTTTATCAATTATCAATGACATTTTGGACTTTTCAAAGATTGAAAGCGGCAAAATGGAATTGGTGGAAGAAAATTATAAACTCGACGCGGTTATAAAAAATCTCGTCAATATGATGAAATCAAGAATGGATCAGAAAGACCTTGAATTTATAGTAAATGTCAACAGCAATATACCAAATGAACTTTTTGGCGACAGCGTGCGGATTCGTCAAGTAATTGTAAATCTGCTGACAAATGCCGCAAAATATACGCAAGTCGGCAGCGTTACATTTACTGTTGATTTTGAAACGAAAAGCAACAAAGAAGTTTTGTTAAAATTTAGCGTGAAAGATACAGGCATTGGGATTCGTGAAGAAGACAGAAAAAAACTTTTTACAGATTTTCAAAGACTCGACCTCAAGAAAAATAAAAATATCGAAGGTACCGGCTTGGGACTTGCGATAACTTATAAACTCGTTCAAATGATGCAAGGCTGGATTGTGGTTGAAAGCGTGTATGGCGAAGGTTCAACTTTTTCAGTGATGATTCCTCAAAAAATTATCGGCAATTCAGTAATTGGCAGTTTTGAAAACAAATTGCAGTTAATCGACAAGCATGAACGTTACAAAGTTTCATTTACCGCGCCGAAAGGTAAAATTTTGGTTGTTGACGATAACGAAATGAATTTGCTTGTTGTAACAGGTTTATTGAAAGATACAAAATTGCAGATTGATACTGCAATCAGCGGAATGTCTGCGCTGAAAAAATTGTCTGAAAATAAATATGACGTGGTATTCTTGGATCAAATGATGCCGAGTTTGGACGGTATCCAGACTTTGAAAATGGCGCAGAATATGCCGGAAAATCAATCAAAAAAAGCTCCGACGATAGCTTTAACTGCAAATGCTATCAGTGGAGCAAAAGAAATGTTTTTGCGCGAAGGTTTTACAGATTATTTGAGTAAACCTATTGAGCCGAAAAGTCTTGAAGAAATGCTGATACAATATTTGCCGCCTGAAAAAATTAATTCTGCAGACGAAACAGTTTCAGAAAATATTTCGACCGAGAAAACAGCTGACTTTGAATATTTAAATGTTGAAATGGGACTTGAATACAGCGCGGGAATGGAAGATTTATACAAAGAAATTATGGAAACTTTTTGCAGTTTGAAAGAAGAAAAACAAGCGCAACTTCAAAAAGCGTTTGATGACGAAGAATGGAAAAATTATACAATTTACGTTCATGCTTTAAAGTCAACTTCGTTATCAATAGGCGGCGAAAAAACTTCAGAACTTGCCAAAAAACTTGAAATGGCGGGAAAAATGATTACTGCGCCTGAGACAAGCGAACTTGAAAAAGTTCAAAATACCGAATTTATCAAAGAAAATCACTCAAAAATTATTTTGCTGTATGATAAATTGGTTGTCGACTGCCAAAAATATTTAAATGCCAATTAGTGTCTGTCGGTAAATTCTAAAATTTTTTTGAATTTAATTTTTTAATATGGAAATTTTCTATTCTCTAACAACTACTTGCTACAATTCTTTTCTCAGCAGAAACAAAAAAAATGGTGCGCCGACTGCCGCCATTACAATTCCGACGGGCAATTCTATCGGCGCAAAAATTATCCGTGCAAATGTGTCGCTGATAGTTACTGTGGCAATTCCCAAAAAAATTGTCGCCGGCAACAAATAATAATGATCTGAACCGATGATTAATCTTGCGGCGTGCGGAACTATCAAGCCGACAAATCCCAAAAGCCCGACGACTGATACAGCACTTGCCGCCAAAAGTGCTGCTATTGCCGTGAAAATTAAGCGCGTCGCCTCTACTCTTACGCCTAAACTTTTCGCCGTTTCGTCGCCGAGTAAAAGCACGTTTAAATATTTTGCGCCGATTAACGCCAAAATTGTTCCTATGATTGTATACGGCAAAATTATTTCAACGTGATTCCAACTTCGCGCAGATAAGCCGCCGACCATCCACATTAACGCGCCGTGTACTTTATCGCTGTTTAAAATCATCAGTGAAGAAATTCCCGCGCCCAAAAATGCCGAAACTGCCACGCCCGCCAAAATTATTCTGATTGGGCGTATACCGTTTTTCCACGCCAAAATATAAATCAAAATCGCCGCGCCCATTGCTCCAAAAAATGATACGGGAGCTATTGCCCAACCTGATTCGGGAAAAGCAAGCATTACCGCAATTCCTGCAAGTCCTGCGCCTGAAGAAATGCCGATTATATGCGGGTCTGCCAGCGGATTTTTCATCACTGCTTGCAAAATTGCGCCTGAAAGTGCCAAATTTATTCCGACTAATGCCGCTACGATTGTGCGCGGCAATCTTATATTGCTTAAAATTTGCCCGTGTATGCCTTCAGAATTGCCGAGAATCGCCCCGCAAACTTCATCAAGGGAAATATAAACCGAGCCTTTGATAATGCTTAAAAATGCTCCAAAACAGGCGAAAATCACGAACGCCAAAAGAATTATTTTTCGCCTGTCGGATATTTTGAAGAGGTTCATTTAATAATCTCCGGATAAATTAATTTTGCAACATATTCAACCGCGTCGGGATAATGCACGCCGGGACTTAACAAAAATAAATCTTGCGGCAGGTAGTAACAGCGATTATTTTTTACTGCGGGAATTGTCTGCCACGCGGGATTTTCAGCCATCATTTTTTTCATATTTGATTTAATTTCGTCAAGGTTTCCCATACTGGTTACAAAAATTATTTCGGGATTCTGCTCAACCAAAGTTTCCAAACTGTAAGGCGCAGTATCGCCGCCGTCTTTTGTCGCTTTCATTCCTGACGCCACATTTTCCCAGCCCAAAATTTTCACAACGTTACCGGCAATGCTGTTATCAAGTTGAACGCTCAAGCCTTGCGCCGTGCCGTGCAATATCGCAACTCTTTTTTGTTCATTCGGCAATTTTTCAACTACTGATTTAATTTTTGCGTCCATTTCGTCTAAAATATTTTTAGCGTTGTCCGGTTGTCCCGTAATTTCGGCGAACATTGAAATATTTTCCTTGACGCTGTCATAAGATTTCAAATCGACAATTACGAACGGGATTTTATTTTCGTCAAGAATATTTGAAAGGCGTTCATTCATGCCCTTGTTAATGATGACCAAATCAGGTTGACAAGCCAAAAGTTTTTCGGTGTCAATTTGGTAAACCGCGCCAATTTCAGCCGCGTCTTTTGCAAGTTCGACAGATTTATTTTTTGAATTGGGACGCCCTACGACACTGCCGCCGACTTTATAAAGCGGCTCGATAAACGATGCAGATGTTACGACAATTCTTTCAGGTTTTTTTGCAAGTTCAATTTTTCTGCCCGCGTCATCAGTTAAGACGCAAAAATTTTTTGAATCGCATTTTGGCGCGGCAACATTATCATTGCCGCAACCCGTCATTACTGCTAAAATAAGCATTAACATTGTTATCATTAAAAAATTTTTTTTCATGGTAATATCCTCCTGTATAGTTTTAGTAAGATTTTAAAATTTAGTTGCCGAGATTTTTTTATGTTATGTTGGTAAGGTTAAAAAAATTTCTATTGCAACGCTTGCAAGTAGTAGAAAACGGCGCACACGGACGTGCGCCGCCGCCATTGATTAACTAAAGAGCATGCCCGCTAAAGAGCGCGCCTCACCGCGCATGCTACGCAAGCCACGCAGGATTGAATCTCTGGCGGAAAAAA
>CAJOGS010000104.1 GCA_905234045.1 uncultured Selenomonadaceae bacterium
TGTCAAAGGCGGTTTCATACTCTCGAATAATTTCGCAGGGATAGGGCGTGCCTTTATCCAGAAGTTTATCGAAAATTAATTTTCGGTCGTTAGTCATCATTGCCACGCCCAAAGAGTGCGGCAAAACGCTTTCAAGATTTAAATTTTCTTCGGCGTTTTTAATTTCGGCAACACGCGCCGCGCCATTTACTACAAGGCGCAAACTGTCGGCAGTTTCTTTGACATTTCCAAATTCGGCTGAAATTCTTTGACGAATATAGGGAATTTGGCAAGTTCCGCCCGCCAAAATTATTTGTACAGTTTCGCCTGCTGAAATATTTTTTTTAATAAATTTTTCCAGTCTTTCAAAAATTTGTTCGTAGAGCGGAAAAGCCAACTCGTCAAAATCTGCGCGAGTGATTGTAAAATTCAGCGTGTAAATTTTGCCGTCGAATTTCATAAAATCTTTCAAAGAAATTTCGCAACGTTCGGAAGTACTCAAATTTTCTTTGAGCCGCCGCGCCTCAATCATCAGACGATTTAATAATTTATTATATTCACTTTCGGCAATCATTGCAGTAAATGGGGTTGACAGATTTAATTTCAAGTCGTCTTCAATTTTGTAAATCATTTGTTCAAAAATAATTTTGTCGAAGTCGTCGCCGCCAAAATTGTCTTCGCCGTCAATCGCAATGGCGCGGTAGGTGTCTTTGTCGGTTTCCAAAATGCTTAAATCTAAATTGCCGCCGCCAATATCTACAACCAAAATTTTTTTGTCAGTCGGTTTATCGTGAAAAATTTCAACCGCCGCCGCCGTCGAATCTTCCAACAGCCAAATAATTTCAAAGCCCGAAATTTCAGCCGCCTTGCGAATTTCGCCGCGCTGATTGTCATTAAAATTCGCAGGTACCGTTACAACCGCGCCAATTTCGATATTTTCTTCAAGATTGTTTCTGCTGATGAATTGCCGCCGAATTTCTTTAAAAATTTCCGTCGCAACATCGGTAGGATTGAAAATGTAGCCGTTGCAGTTCCAATTTTTATTGAGTTCCAAATTGCCGATAAATTTTTTTGCCGAAGTTATCATATTTTCCGGCTGAACCGCGCCGTTATTCTGCGCGGCAAGTCCGACGCTGATATTTTTTTCTTCGTCAATATAAATCACACTCGGCAACGTCAAATATTTTTTTTCGCCGTCAACTGTGTAACAAGCCAAAGTATTCGTCGTGCCGAAATCTATTCCAAAGCAATACTCGTACATAGAATTTACCTCCGATTTAATAAGCGAAATTTTAGCATTTCCCGCGTTTGCTTGCAACTTTTTAATATTGCAGGATTTTCTTTCAAGTGTAAATCTAATAAAAAAATTATTCTAAAAAAGATTTTACCGACACTGCCTAAAAAAGTTCGGAAAAAAATTTTTTTGGCTCCGTCAAATAGGCGGGGCTTTTTCATTACAGGATTTTTTTCAGTTATAACGAAATAAACAGCGTAAAAATTTTTAGATAGGGGATATTAATATGGCAGATTCTAAAAAAAGTTCGTTACTTCAAGCAGTGGGCAAGCTCAAAGGTGCTAAGAGAAATTCGCCCAACATTCAAGATGACGGCAATACAAAAAGTGCTAAACGTCTCAATTCTGATGACGGCACAGTTTCAGAAAAAATCAGAAGTTCAGTTTCAAAATTCGACCGTGATTAATATTGTAGTGTGGTAGTGGGGTAGTTCGTTAGTGTAGCAGTTTTTACTGTCGCACTATTGCACTACCCCACTATCCAACTACCAAACTACCTATGGCGTGTTGAATAATTAATCGAAATTGCTGATTCACGAATAAAATTTTGTTCGATGAAAGCGAAAAAACAGCACCGCTAAAAGCGTCTTTCTTGCAAAGGCGACGAGTAATTTTGTCAAGACAAAGAAAAAGTACGTTCAATGAGAAAAAAATTTTAAAAATAGAATTATTCAACAGCACTTAAATACAACAGGAAGTGATGAAATGTTTTTGCGTTGCATAAAATTTTTGGCAGTTGCGGTAATTCTTTTATTCGTCCTTGCAATTTCAGGTTGCCTTGACGATGAAGAAGTAAAGCCGGAACAACATTATTACGCCGATACTTTCAATCCCGATGATCAATGGCTGATTTATTGGTACGTTTGCGGCAGTAATCTTGAAAGTGATTACGGCTCGGCTACTAAAGATATTGAAGAAATGCTGGAGGCTAAACTTCCCGCAAATGTTAAAGTTTTGATACAGGCGGGCGGCTCCAATGAATGGCAAAACGCCTTTATAAAATCCGGAAAGACAAATTTATATTTGTACGGCGCGGACGGTTTGCAAGAATTGGCTACAACTGAAGACAGCGATATGGGTGAAGCCGAAACTTTAGCCGCGTTCCTGCAATTCGGCAAAGATAATTTTCAAGCCGATCACAGAGTTTTTGTATTTTGGGATCACGGCGGCGGCAGTGTCTTCGGCTTGTGTCAAGATGAACGCACCGGCAATATTTTAACGCTCAATGAAGTTAAAGACGCCTTTGCATCTGTCTTTGACGCCAATACAAATAATCCGCCTTTTGAAGTCGTCGGCTTTGATACTTGTTTAATGGCGACTTACGAAATGGCTAATACTCTTTACGGTTTTTCAAATTATATGGTTGCCTCTGAAGAAGTTGAACCCGGCAACGGCTGGCAATATACAAGTTGGCTGAAATCTTTGGGCGAAAATCCCGCAATGAGCGGCGCACATTTGGGACAAGTTATTTGTAATACTTACTACGAAGGTTGCGAAGACGCTTGGAGCGAAGACACTGCAACTTTGTCGGTTATCGATTTAAGCAAATTGCCTAACCTCCGCACGGCTTATGAAAATTTCGGTATTGAGGCTTTAAGACTTTCGGCACAAAATCCAAGAAAATTTTTCTCACAACTCGGACGCCACGCCAAAAATTCTGAAAACTACGGCGGCAATACTCGTGAAAGCGGCTATTATGATATGGTTGATATTGGCGACCTTGCCAATAACGCAAAAGATTTATTGCCGCAAACTTCAGCAACTTTAGTCCGCGCCATTGATGACGCCGTTATTCACAAAGTTACCGGGCCTTATAGAAGTAAAGGCAGCGGTATTTCAGGTTTCTATCCATACGACGGCGGCGAAGAAATGTATGCAATGTACGCCGCAGTTAATGCCGCGTCTGATTCTCAAAAATATTTGTATAATCATTTAGTGCGCGGTTACATTCCAAACGAAGCAAAGGAAATTTTAAAAAATACAGGCTTGCAGGAATTGCCGCAACCTATGGGCAGAAATCTTTTCTTGATTGACGACCTTGAAGACATTAAAATTCAAATCGACAAGAACAATAATGCCTTCGTTCAATTAACCGAAATGCAACTTGAAAATATTGCTTACGTTAATTGCAATTTGGCGTATGTTGACACTGAAGAAGATTTAATTTTGTATCTCGGCAGCGATGCAAATGTTAAAATTGACTGGAAAAAAGGCACTGTTACCGACAATTTCGATGCAACATGGCCAATGTTGGACGGACACCCCGTCTATATCGAAGTTACCGCAGTTGAGGACAATTATAATTTGTATTCAATCCCGATTAAATTAAACGGCGTCCGCTGTAACCTTGAAGTTGTTTATGACTACACCAAAAACGAATATAAAATTTTCGGCGCGCGCAGATTAAGCACAGATAAAGGTATGGCTGACAGAAATTTAATTAAATTGAAACCCGGCGACCAAATTACAACTTTGCATTACGGTGTTACAATTAGCGGCGACGATAAATCTTTCACAGAGGCTGAAGTCGATACTTTCAGCTTTACGGAAAATACAAAACTTGCAGATGAAAGAATTGGCGACGGCGAATATTTATATTGTTTCGAGTTTGTAACGCCAAATAACGAAAGTGCAACTTCGCAGTTTATAAATTTCACGGTTGAAGGCGACAACATTACAACCAGTGAACTTGAGTAAAATTTATTTAAAATAAAACTCAGACTAAAGGGAGATGATTTTTGTGAAAAAAATTTTTACGGCGTTAACGGTTATAATGTGCCTGATGATGACAATGACAACAGTTTTTGCGGCAAAAGGTACACCCGCCGAACAACGCGCCCAAATTGACGAACTCAGCAAAAATGCACTCAAAAGACTTTACGAAAAATATCCCAACGCCGACCGCGTCATTGAAAAATGTTATGCATGGGCGACACTTTCAAATACAAGTACAAAAATTGGAATTTTCGGCTCAAGTCACGGGCGTGGCGTGGCAGTCAACAATGAAACAGGCGAGCGCGTCTATTTGAAAATGCAGGAACAATCTGCAGGTTTGGGCATTGGTATTAAAGAATATGATTTGATTTTCTTGATTAACGACAAAGATGCATGGGACGATTTTATTGCAGGAAAAATAAGATTCGGTACAAGTGCAGAGGCGGCGGCTGATGACGGCGTAAAAGGCGGCGTGGTTGAAGGTGCAAGCTATGTTTCTCCCGGTATTTTTGTTTATCAAATGACGACAAAAGGGCTTGCACTTGATGTAATGCTTAAGGGAATTAAAATCAAAAAAGATAAAAAACTCAACGAAAAGTAGATGGCTAGATGGTCAGTGGTCAGTGGTCAGTGGTCAGTGGTCAGATGGTAAGTACTGGCAATCTGATAATCTGATAATCTGATAATCTGAAGATCTGACAATCTGAAAAACTGACAATCTGAATAACTATTGCGTTTTGAATACTGAAAAAGTTATAATACTCCCGTTAAAAAATAGGTTTTAGCTGTTAGCGATTAGCCGTTATAAAAATTTGCTAATCACTAGTTACTAATCCCTAAACAGGGGGTATTTTTTTTGGAAAAAACGCTTGAGGAACTTTCGCTACTTGTACAAGGTACAAAAATTATTGGCGACGGTGAAACTATAGTAACCGGAATTGAACACGACTCAAGAAAAATCAGTGCGGGAAATTTATTTGTCTGTATGGAGGGCGTACACTTCGACGGACACAATTTTATAAATGCGGCGGCTGAAAAAGGCGCGGTTGCAATTCTGACAACGCACGATGATATTAAACTTCCTGCGGGAATTTCCGCGCTGGTTGTACCTGATATGTTAAAAAGTTTGGCGGTTATCGTACCGTATTTTTACGATTTCCCCGCAAAAAAAATGCGCGTCATTGGAATTACAGGCACGAACGGCAAAACTACTACAAGTTATTTGATTCGTTCGATTTTGATTCGCGCAGGTTACAAAGTCGGCTTGATTGGCACAATTCAAATGATGATCGGTGATGAAATTTTTCCCGTCCACAATACGACGCCAAATGTTATGGATTTACAAAAAATTTTTGCCGAAATGCTTGCCAAAAATGTTGACTATGTGGTTATGGAAGTTTCAAGCCACGCAATAGCCGAAAATCGAATTGCGGGAATTGAATTTAACGCGGCAGTTTTTACAAATTTGACGCAAGATCATTTGGATTATCATAAAACAATGGATAATTACCGAGACACGAAGGCGAAACTTTTTGCAATGGCAAAAGATTTTGTAGTTGTAAATGCTGACGACGCGGCGGGCGCGGTTATGCTTGAAAATGCAAACTGCAAAAAAATCACTTACGGCATAGAAAATGATTCAGACTTGCGCGCAGAAAATGTTGACATTCACAGCGGCGGCACAAGTTTTAAAATTGGAGATTTACTGAATTTGAATTTACATTTGACAGGCAAATTTAACGTCTACAACGCCCTTAGCGCGGTTGGAGTTGCCGCAGGTGAAAATATACCGACCGACACTATAAAGGCGGCTCTTGAGGCGTTTAAAAGCGTTTCAGGGCGTTTTGAACGTGTCTATGCCAATGTTCCCTTCACGGTTATTGTGGCGTTAAAAATGTTATTGAAACTGCGCGCCAAATTGTCAAAAACAAAATTATAACCGTGTTTGGTTGCGGCGGCGACAGAGACAACACAAAGCGTCCGATTATGGGCAGATTGGCGGCTGAAATGTCTGATATTGTAATTGCCACGTCTGACAATCCGCGCAGTGAAAATCCTGAAGCAATTCTGCGCGAAATTGAAGTTGGAATTAAAGAAAAAATTGGCGGCAAGCAATATGAATGTATTCCCGACAGAAAAGCGGCGATTTTCCGCGCCATTGAAATTGCGACGGCGGGAGATATTGTTTTGATTCTCGGCAAAGGACACGAAAATTATCAGATTCTGAAAGATAAAACGATACATTTTGACGATAAAGAAGTTGCGGTTGAGGCAATAGGCAATAGGCAATAGAATTTAGGATACAGGGGACAGGGAAAAACTGTTTCCTAATCCCTGTTTCCTGTTTCCTAAAGAGGGGACAGGATACAGGAAAGCAGGAGACAGGGAAAAATCTGTTTCCTAATCCCTGTTTCCTGTTTCCTAAAAAGGGGACAGGGGACAGTACTACGAAACTATCCCACTATCCAACTATCCAACTACCGCACTACTAAAGAAGGAGAAAATTGAATGGAAAAACTCAGCTTAAATGAAATTGTAAAAGTTACCTCCGCTGAAACAAATTCCGCCGAAAATATTCTTTTTTACGGCGTAACGACTGACAGCCGCAAAATTACCGAAGGCGTTTTATTTGTTGCGTTGAAAGGCGAAAAATTTAACGGCGAAGACTTCGCGCAGGACGCAATTAACAAAGGCGCGGCGGCAGTTTTGGTAAGTAAAACCGCGCCGAAAATTGAAGGCGTTGTTTTGAAAGTCGATGACACTTTAACAGCCTATCAGCAAATTGCAAAAAGTTGGCGGGAACGTTTTCAAATTCCCGTCGTCTCAATTACCGGCAGTAACGGCAAAACTACAACGAAAGATTTAACCGCCGCCGCGTTGAGTTCACTCGGCAAAGTTTGCAAAACGTCGGCAAATTTTAATAATGAAATTGGCGTACCGATGACGCTTTTAGAAATTAACGAAACGCACAAAGCCGCAGTAGTAGAAATTGGAATGCGCGGACTTCATCAGATAGAAACTTTGGCGCAGTACGTCAAGCCGAATATTGGAATTGTTATCAACGTCAACGAAACGCACATTGAAATTTTGGGCTCGATTGAAAATATTGCAAAGGCGAAGGGCGAACTTGTGCAAGCGATTCAATCCGGCGGCACGGTAATTTTGAACGCCGATAACCCTTATACTTTGGATATGAAAAAAATTGCAAATGACGGCGTAAAAATTTTGACATACGGTCTGGACAACGCGGCTGATTTAACCGCCGAAAATATTTCTGTTGACGGCGGAAATACAAATTTTGTTTTGAATTACGGCGGACAAAAATATAAATTTGAAATTCCGCTGATTGGTCGTCACAACGTTTCAAACGCACTTGCCGCCATTGCGGCGGGCTTGAGCGTCGGCTTGTCGATTGAAGAAATTCAGCGCGGCATTTCATCATTAGTTGCTACTAAAATGCGATTTGAAGTTATTCAGCGCGAAAATTTTACAATAATAAACGACGCCTACAACGCCAGCCCCGCCTCAATGCAAGCGGCGATTAAAACGGTTGCCGAAATTTACGATAACCGCAAAATTGCCGTGTTGGCTGATATGTTGGAACTCGGCGAAATTTCTGAAAAGGTTCATCGTGAAGTTGGCAAACAGCTTGCCGAAAATAATTTTGATACGCTGATAACTTTGGGCGAACTCGGAAAATTTATAGCCGCAGGTGCTGCTGACGCGGGATTAAAAAATATTTACAGCGTCGAAACGCACGAAGACGCCGCCAAAAAAATTCTCGAAGTTGTAAAAAGTGGCGACGTGGTTTTATTTAAGGCGTCTCACGGTATGCATTTAGAAAAAATTCTTGAACTGATTTAGTGTGATAGTGTGATAGTGGTGTAGTGTGGTAGTTTTGTAGTAAAAAAACTGTGCAACCTTTGCAAGTATAGGAAACGGCGGTCACGGATGACCGCCGCCGCAACTAAAGAGCACGCTTGATACGCAACCGCGCAGGATTCAAGGATTGAATCTCTGGCGGAAAAAAGCTCTTTTCTTTTGTTACTTGCAAATGCGAGGAGTACGAGCATTTGCTTTTGGAGCAGCAAAGAAAAGTAAATTTAAATAAGAAAAAAATTTCAAAAAAATAATAATTCACATACACGCCATAACATCTAAAAAAAGGAGATTTATATGGTACTTTCAAATATAACAGCCGCAGTCTTTGCCGCGTTAATCGCCGCAGTTGTCGTGCTGATTCTAGGACCAATCGCAATTCCAATTTTGCACAAATTAAAATTCGGACAAAGTATCCGTACCGAAGGACCAAAAAGCCACCAAGTAAAAAGCGGTACGCCGACAATGGGCGGCATTTTTATGATAATCGGTATTGTTGTTGCAACGCTTGCCTGTGCAGAAATTAACACGGAAATTTTACTGGCATTGTTCATTTTGCTGGGACATTTCGTACTGGGATTTTTGGACGATTATATAAAAGTCGTCAAAAAAAGAAATTTGGGCTTGAAAGCAAAACAAAAACTTCTGGGACAAATTATAATTGCAATAGTCACGATTTATTTTGCAACAACGCAACTCG
Source organism: uncultured Selenomonadaceae bacterium (assembly GCA_905234045.1). Classification (GTDB taxonomy): domain Bacteria; phylum Bacillota; class Negativicutes; order Selenomonadales; family Selenomonadaceae; genus Quinella. The sequence goes on from CAJOGS010000104.1 coordinate 8,567, forward strand.
GAATTGAAACAGATCTTTGGATTCCGATTATCTGCGAAAATTTGGATTTGGGAATTTTCTACTACGTTTTAGTTTTGCTTGTAATAGTCGGCGCATCAAACGCAGTGAATTTAACTGACGGCTTGGACGGTTTGGCATCAGGTTGTATGGCGATTGCGGCGGCTTGCTACGCGGTAATTTGTTTAATGGACGGACATTTTGAACTGATGATTTTCTGCGCTGCAATAGTCGGCGCGTGCGTCGGATTCTTGAAATTTAATTTCCACCCCGCAAAAATTTTTATGGGTGATACAGGATCATTGGCACTTGGCGGCGCATTTGCGGCAATGGGAATTTTGACGCACACAGAATTATTATTGCCGGTAGTCGGTTTAGTTTTCGTCTGTGAGGCGTTGTCGGTAATTCTTCAAGTTATTTCATTCCAAACTACGGGCAAAAGAATTTTCAGAATGGCTCCATTGCACCACCATTTCGAGTTGGGCGGCTGGAAAGAATTAAAAGTTGTCTTCGTATTTTGGGGCGTCAGTTTAATTTGCGGCATTATCGGATTGGCTGTTTTGATTCAATAAAAATTTTCTGATATAATAGCTAAAGTCTTTTTGTAAATTTCTATGGCGTGTAGGTAAATTATTTTTTTATAATTAGATTTACTTTTATTTAAAAAAGAAAAGTAACAAAAGAAAGTTCAAAAAATTGCAAAGGTTGCAATAATATTTTGGGGGATTGCCTACACGCACTAATAAAAAAATATCTCTAGTAAATTTTTAAGCATGCACTAATTAATTTTATGGGAGGTGTCGTTAATGTGCAATTTTTTTAGAATCGTCTTTTGTCTTTTAATAATCTTAGAAATGAATTTAGCCTTTGCACAGGAAAAAACGGTTAAAGTCGGCTGGTATGATTCTCATTTTTGTTATACTGACAACGCGGGAAGGCGTTCAGGTTATGCCTATGAATATCAGCAAAAAATAGCCGCCTATACCGGCTGGAAATATGAATATGTTACCGGCAGTTGGTCGCAACTTTTCGATATGTTGAAACGCGGCGAAATTGACTTAATGAGCGATATTTCCTATACCAAAGAACGCGCAACGCAAATGTTATTTTCAAATTTTCCAATGGGCTCGGAAATTTACTATTTGTTTGTTAATTCGCTGAGTACAACAATTTCGGCGCATGATTTATCGACTTTGAACGGCAAAAAAATCGGCGTCAACAAAGACAGTTTTCAAAGGGCTCTTTTAAAAAATTGGGCTGATATGAATAATCTTGAACTGCAAATTATTGACGTGACAACCACCGAAGAAGAAACCCGCAAAATGCTGAAAGACGGCACAATTGACGGTTATGTAACTTTGGACACTTACGAAGACGAAGAAAATCATGCTTTTACGCCGCTGATTAAAATCGGCAGTTCAGAATTTTTCTTTGCAGTCAACAAAAATCGTCAAGATTTACAAGCTGAACTTAATGACGCAATGAGCAAAATCAATGATGAAAATCGCTATTATAACAATCAGCTTTACAACAAATATTTAAAAAGCAGCGGTACAAATGCCTTTATCACTGATGACATTTTGGAATGGTATGACCGACATGGCGTAATTCGTGTCGGTTATCGTCAGGATTATATGCCTTTCTGCGGAATTGACGAAAAAGGCAACTTGAAAGGCGTTTTAAACGATTTTATTAAACTTGCCGGAAATTGTCTAAAAAATGTTACTCTGCAATTTGAGCCGCACGCCTACCCGACATTACTGGACGCTTTTAAAGCACTTCAAAAAGGTGAAATAGATTGCGTTTTCCCTGTAATGTTGAGTTCTTACGACGCCGAAAAAAGAAATGTTCTTGTAACCACTCCATTTATAAAAGCCGGAATGTACGCGCTTTTAAGAAATTCTGATATGCGGACGATTTCTAAAGATACTAATCTTAGAGTTGCGGTAAGTGAAACTAATTCAAATACCAAAACTTTTTTGAGGGACAACTACCCGAATTGTGATATTATCGTTGTCAGAAGTCTTGAAGAGTGTTTAACTGCAGTCCGAGACTCGCGCGCAGATTGCGTTTTCAGAAGCAGTTACCGCACAAATTTATCGACACTCAATCAATACAGCTTGTATCCTGTGGCAACCGGTTTAAATATGGAATTTGGATTTGCCGTCCGCAGGACAGATCACGAACTTTATTATATTTTGAACAAAGTTTCAAGCCTTGTGCAAGGTCCGGCGATTGATTCGGCTCCCGCAATTTACATGCAATCTGAATATAAATTTTCTTTTAAAGACGTTTTGAGCAGTAATATTGAATTTGTAATAATGGCGACTGTGTTAATTGCGATATTGGCGATAATACTTTTAAGATACAAAATGAAACGTTCACAGCGCGAATTGGAAGAGCAACTTGAATTGAAAAATAAAATGCTTGAGAGTGAGAAAAAAATCAATGAAGTTGATTCAATCGTTGCCTCAGTAGCATCAGATTATCGCAGTATCTTTTTTGTAGATTTGCCGAGCAACGACGGCGTTTGTTACCGCGCAAAATCATTTGATGACGACGATAAATCAAGCGATCTTGAAGGCGTAAACGAAGGCGACCACTTCAATTTTTACGAAAAACTTACTCAATATGCCAATAAATATGTTGCTGACATTGACAGGGAAAATTTTTTAAAGTTCGTCAAACCTGAAAATCTTCGCAAAAAAATCGAAAATGAAATAATGATTAACTACCACTACATGACGATCAGAGACGGCGAAGAGCATTTTGAATTGATACGAATTGTTAATATTAATCTGGTTCAAAATCGCTATGGTCAGGAAGTTAAATCAATCAGTTTCGGCTTTGCAAACGTTGACAGCGAAACAAGGACACTCCTTGAAAATATTTATAAAATGTACGAGACATTGAGAAAATTGAAAGTGTAATCTGTTAAAAAATAAAAAAAAGCCCGCCGATTTTTTTCGACGGGTTATTTTTTTATGTAGTCTTGTAGTTTTGTAGTAAAAAACTATCAAACTATCCCACTACCACACTACAAAATTACCATTTATAAATACGCGATTCAAGCGGTTGCAAAATATTTTTGTCGGCATTTGATTCGCTGTCGAGGATAATTTTTTTGTCAGTAAAATCTTTCGGCAGTGAAATTTTTTTGTTAGAGAAATTCACGGCAGTTACTAAAGTTTTGCCGTTAAAACTGCGCGAAAATGCAAAAATTTCTTCGCTGTCGGCAAGCAATAATTTATAATCGCCTGCCGTCAATTCGTCGTTATCTGAACGAATTTTTGAAAGTTTTCTGTACCAATTCAAAACTGAATCAGAAATTTTATCTTCGGCGGCGGCGTTAATCTTTTTGTAATTTTCATTGACAGGTAGCCACGTTTTACCCGTCGAAAATCCCGCGTTAATTTCGTCATTCCATTGCATGGGCGTCCGCGCATTGTCACGGCTGAAAAAATGCACAAATTCCAACGCCTCCGCCGCGCTGTAACCTTCATTAATTGCAAAATCGTATTGGGCATAAGTTGCAACGTCGTTATATTTGTCAATCGAATCCCACGCAACATTTGTCATTCCCAATTCTTGCCCTTCATAAATAAACGGCGTCCCGCGCATTGTCAAAAGAATTGTCGCTATAACTTTCGCCGCCTTGTCGGTATCAATATTTTTCGGGAAGAAATAATTGACACAGCGCGGCTTGTCGTGATTTTCAAAATACATAGGATACCAGCCGTTATTTTTCGTGGCGGCTTGACT
>CAJOGS010000105.1 GCA_905234045.1 uncultured Selenomonadaceae bacterium
AAAACTATCGACCCGTTGCAACACGTTACGACAAATTGTCAAATTGTTTTCTGAATTTCATTATTCTCGCTGCCGTAATGATTCAAATTTAGGCTTTGCAAACACGCCCTAGACATTTATCACTGTGAAAGTAGTATCACATTTGAATTTTTAGATTGAATGAACTCCAAAATAAAAAATCCCACACGTAAAAAGAGGGGGGAAGTTTTTTATTTGGATTGGTAAACCTTGAAATAAAAAAAATGATCAAAAATTTTTAGTAAAACAAATTTAAATCATCTCCTGTATTTCAGAAATTTAAAGAAAAAATTTTTTCTTTTTCCTCGCGTAAATCAATACGAGCCGAAGGCGATAACCACGTTTTTGAGTCTAATGCGGAACTTGTATTTTCTGCATTTATCCATTTTCCGTCTGAATCTGTAAAATACAAGTCAAAATTCAAGGCAAAAGATTCGTCGTCGAGGTGAATAATTTTAAATCTCCCCGCTTGATACGTTAAGTCTTCATTTTGATACTGTTCGACTATACTTTTGAGTTTCGGCGAATATTTTTCTGTCACTTCTTCAAGGCTCATATTTTTGGAAAATGAATTTGTGACAGAATTAAACGCAGTCTCAAGAAGAAATTTTGCTCCGTTTCTTGCTGCGGGACTGGTAAGCAAAAGTTTGGCTCCGGCTATAATTATCGGGTTCAAATTTTATTTTACTCCCTTCGATATTCTTAAATCTCCGACGGAGGTCATTTCTAAAAATTTCTGTTGATGAAATCTTCAATTTTTGCAAAATTACTTTCATGAATACTTCCGTAATCACGATTTTCCCACGCGTTTTGTGCGCCTTTCAAGTAAGCATAAATCACGTAAATTTTACTCCAGTCTACTGATGAGAAACCTACAGAGTATTGAAAATTTGAAAAAATTTCACGATCTCCATCGTCAGGAAACTTTCCGGTTACATTTACCACGAGCAAAAGTTTTTTTACGTGTTTGTTTAATTCAATGAATTGACGTATTTCAAGTAAGTTTGGTTGAGCTTCGTCAATCACATAAATAACGACATCTTCAGTGGGGTAATCATAAACTCGAAAGGTGTCAATGGCAGCGATTTTTTTCACGGAAATATTTTTCATTCTGGATTTTAAAACAGTCGCCAAAGTAGTTTTCCCCGCACCTGCACGCCCGTAAATAGAAATTGATTTTCTTCCGCCCGAATATGAGTTTGAAGAATAATTTTCTTGCGGAGAAATTTTTTTGTCTGTATTTTGATTTTGACTTGAAATTTCATTTTGAATATCAGCGATCATTTGATTGGCGGCGATAAGTCGGAGCAATTCTTCAATCGCATTAAGAGTTTTGAAAATATCGCCGTGTTTATCGCTTGTCGAATCAATTTTTTTCAGAAAGTCTTTTTGATTTTTCAGCAGTGCTTTTTGACTTTTGGAAATAATTTCGTCAACTTCGGAAGAAAGTTGAGAAAAATTTTTTTGCACGATGGAAACATTTTCGCCGACATTTAAAATTTTTTCGGTGAATTTTTTTTGCAAGCCGTCAAATTTTTCATCAAGTATGGAATTTTGAAGACTTAAAATTTCTCCAAACATTTTTTGTTGAGCCGCCAAAGAATTTTCGATACTGCCGAAATGATTTCCGAAATTTTCGTTCATCAGATCGGTTATAAAATCGCTTTGTTCATTTTGCCTGTCAAAAATTTTTTCGCTCTGAATTTTTAATTCGGAAAATTTTTGTTGAAAATCAGTTTGAACATTTAAAAGGGATTGACTCAGACTTTCCGTCAATCCCTTTTTCGCGTCGTCAAATTTTTTGGACAAACCGAGAATATTTTTAAACTGATCGTCCTGGATTTCAATTTTATTTTGTTCGATGTCGTTTTTAATTTCTCCGCCCAAAGTTTTTATCAAACTTACAATTTCCATTGCCGCGTAAGCATATTGCTCTTGAACGTCTTGAAAAACTGATTGCATTTTCACAAATTCATTTTCCACGCCGTCAAATTTTTTGGGCAAACCGAGAATATTTTTAAATCGATCGTCTTGGATTTCAATTTTATTTTGTTCGATGTCGTTTTTAATTTCTCCGCCCAAAGTTTTTATCAAATTTGCAATTTCCATTATCGCGTAAGCATACTGCTCTTGAACGTCCTGAAAAACTGATTGCATTTTCGCAAATTCATTTCTTAAGGCGGCGACTTCTGCACGCAAAGACCTTACTTCACGACTCACAATAAGCGTATCGACTGCCATTTTTAAAATACCTCAATTTTAAGCCGCAAAAATTTTTTCAACCTGTTCGATGGCGTAAATTTTTACTCGCGGTTCAAGTTGTGCTTTTTCGCTGTCGAAAGTTTTATTTTCCATTTGCTGTATCCAGTTATCAAAATTTTGCTGATCGCTTCGCGCTTTATCTTCTTGTTTCTTAACCATACTTTGCAAAGCTCTTGCAATATTGTTTGTCATTTGATTCATACTCCAGCCGATTTTATCTGCTAAATCTTCTTTTGCGTCTTTAATAATTTTTTCGGTAAATTGTCGCATTTTTCTGTCCCGCTCAGATCCGGTTTTAATGTCCAAAATTTGACGACACTCATAATTGTCAATAGACAATTTTAAGCGGATTGCATCGGCTATCGTACCTTCAATATCTCCGCAAATTTGATTTTTTATGTCTTGAATCTTTCCAAATTCAAAACTTTTAGCAATGTTTTCTTTTTCATTCAGCCGGCGAATTAAATCCGTAAAACACTCGTCAATGTCATCCTTTAAAATTTTTTCGACAGTTTTGGCATTGTTTTCGTAAAAACTACGATAATTACGCAAGACTTTTGAAATATCTTCGATCTGCTGAACTGTGGTTGCCTCGCTCAAAGACGTAGTTTTACTGACCTCTTTTCTGGCTTGCTCTATTTTTTGGGCAGTTTGTTTATCTTTCTTCCCGTCCAAGTCAATAATACCGAGTTTATCGGCAATGTAAAATGGAGCAATGAGCGGCACAGAAACAACTGCAGCAGCTGTGGCTTTAATTCCATTCCATAACGAGCTGAAAAATCCCATTTTAAATCCCCACTTTCTCAAAAATCACGTCATAACAAAAAACTTTCAACTTTGCGTTGGCGATAAGCATTTCAAATTTGTCGTCGTCTTTTTCGTCCATCGACTGAACAATTTGCGAATATTCGCCGACGGATTTTTCCAACTTTGAAACCGAGCGAGAAACTTCGTCCTCAAAGTCAACATAAATTTTGCCGAGTTCACTGCGCACAAGTTCGGAATATTCGTCCAGCGTATCGGACAAAACTTTATTCGTAAAATTTGAAAGTTCGACATTTTTCTTTTCGCCCGACGGCAAAGTTAAAATATCTCTGCACTGTTTGTCATCGAGAGAAATTTTTTTATAAATTGCGTCGTGCCAAAAATTTCCGAGTCGACGGTTAATTTCTTGCATTTTATGTTCGACCGAGCGCGAAGAAATTTCATATTTCGCCAGCAAATCTTTTTTGTCTTCGAGGAGAAAAAGTTGCTCTTCAAGATAACTCATGATTGAATCGTTTGCGTTATCAATCGTCGGCTTGCTTTCCTGCAAAATATGTTCGCGGAGTTCACCGAGTGCCTTGCTTATCTGTTCAATGTCATCGACGGTATTTTTTTGATTCATTGACGGAGCGTCGAGAATTTTATCAAAAAATTTTTTGCCGACTTCGATAATTGAAGGAATTGCCGCCATCGCCAATTTTTTTAAAATCGTTGACCACATCATCCGAATCACCGCCTAGCTTTTAATCGCTTTGATAACGTCTTCAATGCGTTTTTCGGTTGCCGCCTGAAGTTGTCTTACAAATTCCGAAAGTTCGCGTTTGTCGTTTTGCACTCCTTGAAGTTCGGCGAGTTTTTCCTCACGTTTGCGACGAATATCTTCAACATCAAGCTGACTGTCGTTGATAATGTTTTGCTGATTTTTTCTTTGGTCGCCCAAAACTTTTTTGACATCTTCCTGACATTTCTCGTAAGATTTTCTTATGTCGTCGATCAAAGCGGTTTTGTATTTTGAAACGATTTCCGACTGCAACTTGCCGTACAAAAATTTTATGTTGGTAAATTCTTCCAATTCTTCAAAATGCTCGTTGAACTGTGAAGGTCTGATACGCAATTTAAGCAAAGTTGACTCCAACTCAAATTTCTTGTCATCGTCGTCTTGAATTTTATTGTTTCTGTAATCTTCAAGCATTGAATAGAGATATGCCGAAACAGGAATTAAATTATTTTTGACAACTTCAGAACTTTTATAACACTGATCCTCTTCAAGATATTTCGTCCATTCAACTTCTTGCCTTGCCCAATCTTTTTTCGGATTATTTAAAGTGTCAAGTTGAGTTGCAATTACATAAACTTTTTCAGGATTTTTAAAAACATTTTCAAAAATTCGATACAAAGTTGTTAAAACAGGCCCCTCAAGTTTATCGGCTTTGACGCAAGCCAAAACTGCATTGGCGCGTTCCATGTAATCTCGCGTGATGTTTGAACGAAATTCCACAACGTCGTTAAGACCGGGAGTATCAATCAACACAACGCCTTCCGGCAAATCAAAATCTTTCAAACCGACGACAACCTCTTTGACAAAATAATGTGACGGCGAAGTTGAGGAAGTCCATTTTTCAATTTCGATTTTTAATTCCGCCAAGTCTGGACAAATTTTAAACTCTTCTGCGTGATTGAGCCATTTATTTTTTTCAACGTCGGCATTTAATTTTTTGTAATCCTTGATAAAAACGCTGTTTGTTGTAGAGGTCGCACTTTTCCAAAGTTCGTCCCAATCTTTTTCCGTGTAAAATGAAATCGTCACGGAATTTTCGTCCGCGTGTTTAAATTTTGTGAGTGCGGCAGTTTCGGGAGTGACTCTGGTTGAGGCAAGTTCATAATTCAAAAGCGCATTGATTAGAGTAGATTTTCCGGCTTTAATTGTGCCGACCAACGCAATTTGAAATTCGGGACTCGCACAACGGGACAAAAAATTTTTAAGTTCACTGCGAATATCAAAATCTTTATTTTCGTCGTCAGTTTTTTTCTTGTCATCATCCGCCTTGTCATTAAAAATTTTATCGGACAAAACGCGATCGACTTGCGCGATTTTTTCCGCGTAATTCTCAACCGTCATATCCCACAAAAATTTTGACTTGTCAACGGGAGCATCAATCAACTTTTTGATGTACTCGACTTTTTCAAGATACTGCTGCTCAATATCTTTGTTTTTAAACTCCATAAAATTTCACTGTCCTTTCAATCACTTATAGAATCCTTCGCCCAGTCAGGCACTTCATCTTCAGTAACATATCTTGTCAATTCAATCGGCGGCTTGTTATAAATAAAAACTCTTTTAGCCGCCTCGCCGACTGCATTTGTTGTAAATGCGTCAAAAGCTCCGCCAATAATTCCACCAATTACAGGAATTGCTTTTGTAAGATTTACAACGCCTTTTGAACCTGCCTTTGTAATAACTTTTGTTCCAACTGCCTTATTGATTTTTTTCAAAAATTCTCCGGAAATTTTTTTCTTGATAAAGTTAGTGCCAATTTTTTGTGCAAATTCTATTCCAACTTTCTTCGCAACTTCATTCATGGCATTTCCGCAAAGTGTAAGATAAACAAAACTTTTGACTTTGTCATGGTGAACGTCATAGCCGCCCATGTAAGCGATCGCCGCCGCCATTCTGATTTGAACATACAAATTAACTCCGACATCTGCAGAAATTGCAACCGGCAAAGTCAAAAGTCCTCCCAAGCCTGTCAAAAATCCTGTCGTCCCACACTTCGCAATTTGCCAGCGAATAAGCGAATCAACTTTATCAGACAAAGAACCCGATTTGGAAAGATAATCTTCAGCAAGTTTTTTTACCGATTCAGAAACTCCAACTCCGCTCATCGCTTGATTATAAATTGAATCCAAAATTGTAACGGAATTATCTGCCATAATTTTTCACCTGCCTTAATCTTGTGAAAGTTTTTGCATAACTTTTTCATTATCCAAAACTTTAGTCGCTTGCTTGGCAGAAACATCTGCAATTTTTTTAACAACTTTGCCGTCCTGAAGTAAATCAACAGCTTTTTTTGAAACTACATTGACAGCTTTTTCCAATTTTTCCTTGTCGTTCAAGGTTTCGACAATTTTTTTTGTGGCAAGATCAGCCGCCTTTTCAATATTTTTTTCGTCCGACAAAATTTCTTTCGCCTTTTTCGTGGCAGTGTCAGTAATTTTTTGTTTGATAAAATTTTTAATTCCCATAGAAACATCTCCTAAAAATTTAATTTTCAAATTTGCGATTAACGATCCAAGTATGCGGCTTGTCGCCATTTTTGCGCGGACATTTGCCGGGTTGAGGTCTGCCCATTGAAACAAAACGAATTTCTTTTTTCCCGCAGTGACTGCACATGTACTCAATTCTTTTTGTCGCCATAAA
>CAJOGS010000106.1 GCA_905234045.1 uncultured Selenomonadaceae bacterium
ATTTGTTATCAACTTTCGGCGGATTTGGGCGGCGCAGGCGCAAAACTTTTTGCCGATGATTCGCAAAAAAAATTGACGTGGCAAATTTTAAAAAATGACGGCGAAAAAATTATTTTGGAAATTGACAAAACGCAATCAAATAAATTTTAAAATTAATCCATAAAAGGGCACCAATCCGCTGTTCCGTAACAAACGGGGCAATATTGGCAAGCTGCGCCGCCGGCTCCGTAACTTCGCCCTGATCCTGTTCGTATTCGACTGTTTCTTGAACTTTTGGCAGATTTTTTTTGTTCACTTTGAAAAATTCTTGACTTCATAGGACGGTGGCAAATCGGACAATTTCCGGCAGAACCTAAAAATTCTTTTTTACAAAATTCACAGTAACCAACTGTGCTCATAATATCACCTCTGAAAAATTTTTATTCTTTGAAAGGGGCAAATTTAATGGACAGACTTGACGAACTTGAGGCGGAAAGCATTTATATTTTGCGTGAAGCGTACAACAAACTTGGAAAATTGGGAATGCTCTGGTCAATCGGCAAAGATTCAACCGTTTTACTTTGGCTGGCGCAAAAAGCATTTTTCGGACACGTGCCATTCCCGTTTATTCACGTTGACACGCTTAGAAAAATTCCTGAAATGATTGAGTACCGCGACAAAGTTGCAAAGGAACTGGGCTTAAAATTAATTGTGCATACGAATTGGGACGCGGTAAAAATGGGCGCAAGTCCTGCGCTCGGTCGGCTTGAATGTTGCAGACTTTTGAAAACCGAAGGCTTGAAACAGGTTGTAAAAAATTACGGCTTCGACGGTTTAATAGTCGGCGTTCGCCGTGATGAGGAAGGCTCCCGCTCCAAAGAAAGAATTTTCAGCGAAAGAAATTCTGAAGACGCTTGGGACTATACCAATCAGCCGCCGGAACTTTGGAATCAATTCAAAACTGATTTTCCTAAAGGCAATCATATTAGAGTTCATCCGATTTTGTCGTGGACGGAGCTTGACATTTGGGAATATATTCGCCGTGAAAATATTCCGATAATTGATTTGTATTTTGCGAAAAACGGCAAGCGTTACAGAAGTTTGGGCTGTGCATGTTGCACGGGGCAAATTGATTCTGACGCCGATACTTTGGATAAAATTATTGAGGAACTGAAAAATACAAAAATCGGTGAACGTGCCGGACGCGCTCAAGATAATGAAGATTCTTACGCTTTACAAAAATTGCGCCGTGAAGGTTATATGTGAAATTTTTCAAGAAATTCATTCGGAGTTAAAGCAGTAATTTCGGCATCTTGAAAATCTTTTGTATTGCGGGTAATTATGTAGTCGGCGTGGATTCTTTCCGCCGTCACATACTGAATTGCATCCTCAAAATCTTTCCATTTAAGGCTTGCCGCGTTTTGCAAGTCGGCAAATTGCAAATCTTCAAAAGTAAATAATCCTGACAAACTGTCGAGAGTGTCAAATATTTTCTTGGCGTCAAGTTGTTTTCGCATTATGTAAACAATGTTTGCAAAAGTTAAATTTGAAATGTAGCCGGTTGCCTTTTTGTGATAGCAAATTCTAAAAATTTCGTAGGAAGTTTCATAGTGCGGTTCACGCATCTGCAAAACGTCTAAAATTATATTTGAATCAATCAGCAATATCATATTTTTCCCTCAAATATTCATCTTTGGCAGATTTATAATCTTCGTTGCCTTTTAAAATTCCTGTCAGCGATTTCATAATTTCTTCAAAATCTTTACGCGGCGGATCTTCTTCAATGTTTTCAATTTCAAACGTCGGCGCAAATTTTCCAATTTTTTTACCGTTTTTGGTAACAACAAATTCTTCGCCGTTTTCTACGGCTTGCAAATATTCGGCTATGTTATTTTTTAAATCAATGTCAGTTATAACAGCCATTTTAATCACCTCGAAAATATTATAGCACAAAGGAGAGATTTTTTTGAGCGAAATAAAAATAGTTTTCGTCGGTCATGTGGATCACGGCAAAAGTACAATAATCGGGCGACTTTTGCACGATACAAAATCTTTGCCGCAGGGAATTATAGACAGAGTGCAAAAAATTGCAGATGAAACCGGAAAAAATTTTGAATATGCGTACTTGTTGGACGCCTTCGCAGAGGAACGGCAACAGGGAATTACAATCGACATGACGCAGATAAAATTTTCGACGACGAAGAGAAATTATTTGATAATCGACGCGCCGGGGCACAAAGAATTTTTGAAAAATATGATAAGCGGGGCGGCAAATGCGAACGCGGCTTTTTTGGTAATTGATGCGGCGGCGGGCGTTCAGGAACAATCAAGGCGACACGCTTACCTTTTGAGTTTGCTCGGAATCAAAAAAATTTTCGTACTTGTAAACAAAATGGATCTGGTAAATTATTCGGCGTCAAGATTTTCAGAAGTGGCAACAGAAATAAAAAATTTTCTTGCGTCGATTGAAATAACGCCGGAAAAAATAATCCCCGTCAGCGGTTTTTGCGGCGATAATATTACCGTGAGATCTGAAAATTTGAATTGGTACGGCGACAAAAATTTAATTGAAACGTTGGACGAAATTGAAATATCAGAAAATATTTTTGAGCCGTTAAGGTTGCCGATTCAAGATGTGTATAAATTTGACGAACGGCGAATAATTGCGGGGCGAATTGAAAGCGGCAAATTGAAAGTCGGCGACAGGATAAAAATTTTTCCTGAAGGGCGCGAAACAGTTATAACCGAAATTGCAAGTTGGCTTGAAAAGGATAAAAAAATTTCGGCAAGTGCGGGAGAATCAGTCGGCATAATTGTTGCAGATGAATTTTTCAATAAACGCGGCGAAATAATTACGCTTGCAGAAACTGCGCCGCCGAAAATTTCAAATCGCCTTCGTGCGTCAGTATTTTGGCTTGGAAAAAATTCTTTGAGTGTCGGAAAAAATTACAAATTGAAATTGGCAACGTCTGAAGTTGAAGTGACGGTTGAAAAAATTATCCGCACGGTTGACGCCGCCACTTTGGAGAGTAAAAATATTTCGCAGGAATTGAAATTGAACGACGTCGGCGAAATTATTTTTAAGCTGAAAAACGAAATAGCCTTTGACGAATTTGGAAAATTTCAAGCGACGGGCAGATTTGTTTTAGTTGACGGCTACGACGTGGCGGGCGGCGGAATTATTTTGAGTGCGGAAAAAAATATTTCTGACGGCACAATTTTTTCTGATGAAGAGAAAAATTTACACGCCGAAATTTTTGACGAATTTTATTACGACGTTGACAAGCGGGAAATTACGCACGTTGCCGAAAAGGAAAATAAAATTTACAAAATTGGCAGTGAAATTCCGACTGAAGGACTCAGCTTTAATTATCCTGCGAATTTCGATATAATTTTGCTGAATGAATCCGGCTTTGTTAAAATTCGCAACAAAAAAGTAACTGCGATTGGAAATTTGGCGAATTACGAATTTGAAAAAGTGCCGTTGATAAATGGGCGCGGTTTCGGCGTAAAAATTACAACTTCAGAAAGTTTTGCAGATTTTTTGAAAGAATTTAACGCGGTAAAAAATTCTGCCGAACTTGCGATTTTTTCAAACAAATATTTTTTCCTGAATCAGTTTAGGACTTTGAAATTTTATTTTGACTATGTAATTTGATAGTCAGATTGTTAGTTATTAGTGCGTGTTGAATAATTCAACTTTAAAATTTTTTCATATATTTAACGTACTTTTTCTTTGCTGCTCCTGCGCGGTGAGGCGTGCTCTTTAGTTGCGGCGGCGCGGTCCTTGCGCGCCGTTTCCTATACTTGCAAGCGTTTCACTTTACCAACACACAATAAAAATTACATAAAAAAAACTGTTAAATTTTCAAAACGATATAGGAGAGTTTAAAAATGGTTGTAAATTACAAAGAATTAAAAAAGAACGGCTTTATGTTGCAGAGGCAACCCGATTATTTTGCAATGCGTTTAAAAAGTGTCGGCGGACATTTTACGGCGGAACAACTCGGCACGATTCAAAAAGTTGCAGAAAAATTTGGCAAAGGTTACATACATTTGACATCGCGGCAGGGAATTGAAATTCCTTTCATACACCTTGACTGCATTGAAGAAGTCAAAAAAACTTTGGCGGAAGGCGGCGTGTCGGTCGGCGTAAGCGGTGCGCGTGTTCGTACAATTACCGCCTGTCAAGGCAATGCAGTTTGTCAATCCGGCTTAATCGACACTCAAAAACTTGCAAACGAATTTGATAAACGTTACGGCGGGCGGGAACTCCCGCACAAATTTAAATTTGGATTTACAGGTTGCCACAATAATTGTTTGAAAACCGAAGAAAATGACATTGGCATAAAAGGCGCGGTAAAGCCTCACTGGAACGCCGAAAAATGTACTTATTGCGGCAGGTGCGAAAATGTTTGTCCGCAAAAAATTATTTCCGTCGATAAAGATAAAAAAATTGTTACGCAAGATGAAAAAAATTGCGTTTACTGCGGAAAATGTATAAAAAATTGCCCCGTCAATGCGTGGGGCGGTGAAAACGGCTTTATAATTTCTTTTGGCGGACTTTACGGCAACAGAATCGCCATTGGAAAAAGTTTTCTGCCGATTATTTTTGACGAAGAAAAACTTTTTGAAATTGTTGACATTGCACTAAAATTTTTTGAAGAAAATGCAAAATCCGGTGAACGTTTCAGAAATACACTTGATCGCGTCGGTTGGGAAGATTTTATTCAGCGTGTCAGCAGTGTTACAGTGGTTAGTTGTTAGTGATTAGTGATTAGTGATTTACTATCTACTAACCACTACCAACTACCGATTGTCCTAAAATGTCTGAAAAAATTTTTTCTATCTTACTGCCAGCAAAATAACGGAAATTTCCGGCGAAAGAATATCAAGTTCTGCTTCAAGTACCGCCGACAGAATTTGCTCCCGCGTAGTCAGTCCTGACAAATCCAGTTGCTTTTCTCCGTAATAGGCAAAAAGCAGCGGCAATTCTTCGCCAACAGTGCCGTAAGTGGCAGTTTCCTCAAACAGCGTCTCCAGATCTGTTTTCAATTTAACTTTGTTGGTGACGATTAACCCCACGCCTTCCCGCTGTAAAGTAACTACGCCGTTTCTGTCAATAACTCCTACCATATGTTTTTCATCGGGGAACAGACCAAAAAATTTTTTGCGGATAATTCCGTCAAAAACATGCCATTTTCCGGCAGTGGCAACCTCTGTTATATCCTTGTCGAGAAGTCTTAGAGAATTTAACGCAACTTGCCGAATTTCTTCGGCAGATAATTCTTTTGCCGATACATCACACATTTTGAGTTCGGTATCCCCTGTTGCAGTCGCTCTTAAAATGTTGGTTTTCTTGTCATATTCAACAGTAATTTCTATCGTGGCTTCTGCCGCGCCGGATTTCATTATCTGTTTCAAAGCCTCGTGACGAATAGATTTCATATCGCTTTCAGTGGGATTAATAACCGTGCGTTTCACAACTTCGCGCACCATTGCCATTGCAACTCCGATTGTAGAAATAATTGGAGCGTTTTTAACAATTTTCCAGTTGACATTCATTTTTTTGCCAAAATAAGGAACAACAACGCCGCCACTTCCGCCGCCGCCTGCCAAACATAAAAGTTCGGTTGAAAGTTTATATTCGTCAATTAAACGGCGAACTATTTCTCCAATTTTTTCGGCGGCAATATCCATAGCTTGTTTGGCAGCGTCCTCCGCACTTATTCCAAAATTGTCGCCAAAAGTTTGCCACGCAATACGGTATTTTAAAATGATTTTATCATTTTTATTTGAAATAGTATAGATTTTAATTTTCTACTAAACGCCGCCGCTTTTAGCCGGTGTTTTTTATACATTCTTTGAAATAAATATAAAAAAGCAAACCGCAGGTTCGATGCTAACGACAAATTTTTCACATCGAAAAGCCGCATTAACCTGCGGCTTTTTGCACTTATCCTGCGGATAAGTGGTAAATGAACTTTTGCTTACCAAATTAAAATTTGGAGCAAAATAAATTTCCATTTTTTTGAAGTATCGAATTTTTTTTAATCGTGGAATTAACTTTTTATCCAATTTTTTTGTTTTGTACTTTTACAAAATTTTTAACTTTCCTCAAAATTTGGAGAAAAAATTTTCCCAAAAAATTCTTAAGACCAGCCTATGAGAAATTTTTTTATTCTTCATTCTCGTGATTTTTTTACCTATTAAAAAAAGACCGACAAGTAAAATTTACTTTCGGTTATTTTTTTTCGTTTTTAAAACGCTTACGCTGAATCTGAAAATTTTCTAATTTTTGTTATTAATTTTTGAAATTGGAATTTACATTTTCTTTACAAAAAATATTCTTAGAGGTTGTATTCACAAAGAAAAAAAGTTAAACTGTGGCTATGAAAAAAGATACCTTAAACAGAAAAGCATATCCGACTGATTTAACCGATGAGCAGTG